>CAXQNQ010000140.1:0-18009 GCA_964225135.1 Mesoflavibacter profundi | reverse complement strand
ACCAATAGAGCACCATTTCCCATTATTCATATACTAAGAACAGAACAAGTAGAGGCTGTACGGAATTTTTACCCAGATGTGGAGGACATTCCTCAAAGAAATATAGAACGGATGTTATCTTTGCCTCTATCAGAAATTAATCAACGCTTGTATGATATTAAAGGAGCGCATTGACCTCATGGTCAAGTTGGGAGACTATCTTCGGTCAGAGGATGAATTGTTTGAGGCTTGGATGCACAGGACTTATCACAACAATAGATGGTTCACTATTGAGCATCAAAAACAATCCGCACATGCAATAGCTCATCAGTTTTTAACCCGAACTAATCTAGAACAGTGGATTAATTCATATGATATTCAAGAGGATTCATCGGATAAAGTGGTTGGATTAGTGCTGGCTGGGAACATACCTATGGTTGGGTTTCACGATGTGTTGTCTGTATTTATGAGTGGGCACAAAGTTCAGATTAAACTCTCTGATAAAGATCCTTTTATTTTACCATTTTTAATAGAACAATTAGGAAAGTGGGAAGGCCGATCTAAGGCCTATTTTCAAGTAGTAGACAAGCTTAATGGATACGATGCGGTCATAGCTACTGGTTCTAATAATACAGCACGATATTTTGAATCATACTTTAGTCAGGTCCCTAATATTATTCGAGCTAATAGAACTTCTGTCGCACTTATTGATGGCCAAGAATCTGAATCAGATTTTGCGGCATTAGGAAAAGATATTTTTACCTATTTCGGTTTAGGTTGCCGAAATGTATCTAAACTATATGTACCTAAAGGATACGATTTTCAAGGTCTCATGGAAGCTTTACATGAGTTTCGCAAAATAGTACTTCATGATAAGTACAAAAACAATTTTGATTACAACTATGCCATGTTTGAAATCAATCGTACCCCATATATTAATAATGGATGTTTACTATTGACCGAAGACCCGTCTATGCATTCCCGCATCGCTGCTTTACATTTTGAGTATTACGAGGATATCGCGGAAGTTGAACAACAGCTATTAAAGGATCAGGAGGCTATACAATGTCAAGTTAGTAGAGCAGGTGTGAAGCCTTTTATTCCATTTGGGAAGGCTCAGGAGCCGAGCTTGTTCGATTATGCAGATGGAGTAGATACTATGAAATTTTTAACGAGTATATAAAAAAAGGAACCCAAAATCTTGGGTTCCTTTTTTTTATTATATCCAATCTGGATTAGTTGAATACTACCTTTTGAGTAGAGATTCCACCTTCAAATCGAATTTGTACATAGTACATGCCGTTTAACAATCCATCTCGTTGTAGTTCAAAGGCATTATGATTAACCTCGAAGTACGTTGCTACAGTGCGACCTTGCGTGTCGTAAAGTACTACATCCAACATTGGGCTATCTGCATTTGAAGTAAACTGGATAGAAGTAGATGCTGGGTTCGGGCTATACTTTAAGCCAACTGCAGCAGCAGCAATAACTTCATTTGTATTAGAATACCCAGTCAAATCACAGTTTAGATCCATAGTGATACAAGTTCTTGGAAGAACATAGTTGTAAATAGAATCTAAATACGTTCTAGCATTATCTGGATCTGCTGGTTCTGAGGCATTTGGATTATCATCAGACCACCATTGCCAAGGTGCTGATTCTAAAGGATCGTCCACATTAAATGGCATTAAACCTTCATAACCATCATTATTAGCATTTGCGGCCATTGAGTAATCATCAATAAATCCGAAATCTACCCATGCAGAGTTATTTCCATTTGCAGTTTGGATTTCTTGCACAACATGTGCTCCACAAGCTTCAACAACTGGTAAGTTCACAACGGGTACATTTACAATACCACAATCGTATGGCGCAAATGGATCTGTTGGAGTTTGGAATGAAATAATAGGAGACTGTCCTGCATCAAGCCAAGTGGTGTCACCAAGGGCACCCCCCATATTTACAGCAATAGATACACCAGAATCATAACCAACGTGATTTGGATAGGTTAAGGTATCGCCCTCTGGGAACCCAGTAACTAAACTGTTGATGGCGTCAACAACACCAAAAGAGGTACCATTAATGTCTCCATTTATGGCTTCCTGTACCATTGGATACGGGAATGTTCCTCCCATCCCATCAGGAATCTGAGCAATAAATTTAGGAATTAGCACCTTTTCATAAGCATCTAATCCGATCATATTCAATGTGATATAGCCTCCTGTACCATCACCCCAAACACCTATTTTATCTCCATCTATGCCGTATGGATTTCCATTGTCTACAGAAGCTCTAAAATAACGAACTGCTGTTCTGGCATCTTGAATACCACGGTAGGCAGCATTGATCAATCCAAACACACGCTGGTCTTGTGTAGGTGCAATTGGATTCCAACCTAGTCTATAGTCTACAGAAGCTGCTACGAAGCCTCTTCTAGCTAAATCGGTACAAATTTCTACTAACACAGAATCTTCTTTTAAACCACCGGTTCCACCATTTTGTGGGAAAGGCAAGAAATTTCCGGTATGGAATAAAAGGAATACTGGTCTATTAGTTTCAGAATCATTAGTAGGTGTATACACATCCATCAATAAGGGTTGAGGAATCGCCTCACCCACTTGAGAAAGTGCTAAAACAGTGGCATTTACTCCGTATAGCACATTTGTAGTAACAGTAACATCATCAAAGATTGGATCTAGATAACGTTGCTGTGCCTCTGTTTGAGATACGAAAAAGGAACAGATAAAAGCTCCCAAAAGTAAAATTCGTTTCATAGAAGAGTTTTTAATGAATAATTATTTTTTAGAAAATTCGTAATTCAATGAAATATAAGCAATTCTGCCTACTCTTGGTCCGCCATATGTTTGGCTGACTAAATTGTTTAAGAGATTAGAGCCTCCTAGTTTTAAGGTAGTATTAATTCTAGGAAAAAAATAATTCACTTGACCATCTAACAAATCATAGCCAGGAATAAATCCAGTAAATTGAGGCGAACCCTCAAAAATAAACCCTGAAATCCACTTATAGTTTATATTAAAGCCCAGATTGTCAAAGATATCACGACCTGAAAGACTGATGTTAAACTTATGTTCTGGTGTATTAAAGGCTGGAATAATTGGATCATCAAGGTTTTGGTTAAGCCTATTCCATGAATAATTCCCAGACAATTGATATAGTTTAGAGAAATAGTAGTTTACCCCCAAAGAGAAACCCTGTGTGGTTACTTGGTTAGTAGAATTAGCTGCAAATCTATAAGCTTGTACATCTGGTAAAGGTATAGCCTGATCTGGATCAAATTCAAGGTCTAATCCCAAATTATAACCAATGAAATCATTGTATATACTGAAGTAATAGCCAGCATCTACATATACTTTGTCTTTTATGGTAGTACGAATACCTAGTTCAAGCGTTTTTACTCTTTCTGGGCGTATAGGGTCAATGTCGAAATAGACTAAAGTGTCTTGGTTTAGTGCTTCTCTGAAATCTGAAAACGATTCTATAGTCGCTAAGCTATCTACGCCATTTAAGTTTCCTGAAAGAATAGCAGGCCCGACATTTAAGAATAGATATTGATCCGATAAAGTAGGGTTTCTGATTGCTGAAGAGAATGAGGCTCTAATAAAGGTGTTTTTGTCTGGATTATATACCAGTGAGGCTGCAGGAGTAGGAATGATATTGAAGTTTTGGTTTTTGTCTAGACGAATAGTAGCATTCATCTTCAGCTTTTGATCCCAAAAATACTGTTCAATACCGGTGTAAACGCCTCCCTCTAAATTGTAGATTCGCTCACCAGGAATGGTATCACTAAAGATTGTTCCTTCAGATACAGGGGTATATAACCTTCCATTAGCACCAACTATCCACGAGTCTACAAATTCCTGTTCGAACTTATATTCTCCATGCATGTGATATAATGCTGATTTATCATAGAACTTAGTTCCGTTTTCTATGGAATTAGACTTAGCAGTTGTAATCTCATTAAATGCTGCTTCAAACTCCGGAGTGCCAGGTGCTAAGTAATCTGTAGATCCATCAACTACTGGATCTGCTAAATTGGCAAAGTCAGCAGAAAGCTGATGCCAATTTAGCAGGGAGTCTTGATTTTCTAATATCCATTGATCCGCAGCGGCTTGATCAAATGTAGGAGGGAAGGTGGTAAAATCTAATTGTGGATATCCTAATTGATTTATTTTTGGACTTACCTGGCCTAACCAGTAGTCTGTATAGTTACCCGCCCAATCTTCATTAGACATAGCTCTATCTTGCAAACGCAATGCAGTAAAGTAAGGATCGTAGGAATCGCCTGCATCCTCCTTAGTCATATAACCTCTAATGAAATACTTATCCTTTTTTCTGAATTCTAGTCTGTTCTGGAAGAAAAAGATATTCTTAAGGCTAAATCTGTTATCACCTTGATAAACAGTAGTTCCCCATCCAAAATTAGAGGCTAGGATTAGCTCAGGTGATTCATAAGTCTTGTCCGGATTGGTTCGAAAATGAACAGCAGCAGATCCTTTTGCATTTTGAGTTCCATAATCAACCAAATCTAATTCTCTATATCCTGTTCTGTGAAAAACACCCAAACCAGGATAAGACCAAGGAGCAGCAGTTGAGAAATCATTTGCTGGGAAGTACTCATCTCCATAGACATTTACCTTGTCCCAACCTCCAGGGTTACCGTAAACAGATGTAGAGCCATCTACCGCAAGATCGTTATCTGCTACCCAATCATCTGCCTGCAAATAATACAGATTGAATTTATATGCAATATGCTCTTTACCATCTTTATTTGTAAAAGAGTCAGCATATCTAATAGCTCCTTCTAAGATATTTCTATCTCCGCGTTTTACACTGGCACTTAATCCTTTGGTGTAGAATGGATTTTTTGTTTCCATGCTGATTACACCATTGAAGGCATTTGGACCGTAGAAGGCTGAATTTGCTCCTACAACGATATCCACTTTCATGATGTCTAATTCCGAGGCACCTAGGAAATTACCGAGTGAAAAGTTCAGTCCTGGAGCTTGATTATCCACTCCATCAATGATTTGCAGTGAACGAACTGGACTGGTAGAATTAAATCCTCGCGTATTAATGACCTTAAAGCCAATACTTGCGGCTGTCAAATCTACTCCTTTAAGGGTACCTAATCCTTCATAAAAAGATTCTGCAGCAGTTTGCTTGATGGCTAGCACATCCATAGACTCTACGGTCTGTGGAGCCGCTTTTTGTTTATCTGAAATACGCTGTCCCTTGATTTCTACTTCATCAATTTGAAGTGCAGCATCACTCATTTTTATTTTTAGTGGAGTATCAAACGATGTAATCGTTATAGTTTGATCCGCATAACCGATATAACTACAGGTAATATCAAATGGGAGTGAAGCATTCGTTTCTAATGTAAAATCTCCATTGTAATCCGTGATTGTTCCTTCCCCTGAGCTTTGAATTAAAATACTTACCCCAATGAGCGTTTCGCCAGTTCGGTTATCCGTAATGCTGCCCTGAAGAGTATTCTGTGCCTGAATATTGGAGGCTAGAAAAGTAAAGAAAAAAAGGACTGTAAAAATTTGTTTCATATACAATGGCTAGGTTCAATAATCTAGAGAGTTATTGATTTTTTATAGTTAAGTGTAATTTGAGTGTTTTGACTTAGTTTTATTACACAGAAAAATAAAGAAAAAAAGTTAGAAATATTCCTATTTGTATGATTTTGTTTTTGCTAGTAAAAGAATTGAAAATCCAATAGAATAGAGAACTAGCTTAGCGCAGCAGTATATGAGATTGATCTAGAATTTATTAATCATTTAAATAATGATTGGAATCAATAAAAGAAACTTATAAAATAGACAAGATGGCTAGCAGCATACCCAATAAAATAATTAGGAATTTCCTTAAACTAATCTTATGCTCTTTGGATTTATCGGTCTCGAATAAGATGGTAGTTGAAATATGTAATAAAGAGCCACTGATCAATGCTAGAATCCAAGTTCTTAATTCATCCGTTAATTCTAATGCACTTCCTAGTAGGGCACCAAGAGGAGACATGCTGGCAAAAATCACTAATGCAATCCAGATGGTTCTATTACTGAAGTTGGCTAGCTTAAGCAAACTCATCAATGCAAAAGCAGCAGGAATTTTATGTAATATGATTGCCCAAAGGAAATGATTGTGCCCATTGTGGTCATGCCCATGGTTAGACAAATGAAATTCATCGTAGTAGTCCAGAGGCAATCCCTCCATAAAGGCGTGCAATCCTAATCCAGTTAAAACGGATACTACCATGGCTATTTTACCTTCACCTTGATGAAAATGTAAATGACCATGCTCTACGCCTCTAGATAATTGTTCCAGTAAGAGTTGTATGAAAAAGCCTCCCAACATAAATAAACCAGTACCCTGGATGGGTTGAGCATATAAAGATGGAATCAAATGCAATACGGTGACCCCAAGTAGATAAGATCCACTAAAACTGAGTAATACTAAAAGGATATCCTTTCTCTTTTTCAAAATAAAAGAGGATGCTAAAGCTCCAAAAATAGCTGAACCGAAAAGAAGGATGTATTCAATAATACTCATGCAATGTTTAATCTAAGGGTTATAAAGTAATTGAATATTCGAGCAATGGTTAGTCCAATTAAAGTTCCAATTAAACCTCCGCATAGCACGTCAAAAGGGAAATGAACCCCAACATAAACTTGACCATATGCTATAGAGGCAGCCCAAAATAACATAAAATATTTTAAGCGTGGATAAAATCTTCCGAGTACAAGGATAATGAACACGGCGATGGCGAAATGATTAGTAGCATGGTTAGACGTAAAACTGTACCCTGGACCACAGGAATCTAGAAGTAACCGATTAGATTCTAGTGGACTATTATTGTGGCAAGGTCTGGCTCGCTGAACAGTCTGTTTGATCACCTTATGACTAATCGTATCCGCAACTCCAAAGGATAATAAAACGCCCAAAAGGATATAGATACCTTGTTTGCGAAATTTATACATCAAAAAAATTACAGCAAAGAGGTATAATGGAATCCAAGTCAGTTTATCTCTCCAATACGGCATGATCCAATCAAAAAACGAATTGGTCCATTCTTCATTGAGTAAATGAAATAGATAATGGTCGAATTGTATCAGTTCATTCATATCTTCTCTGCAATAATGATTAACCTATTCGAATGTTCTTCTTGAAAAGGATTCAATTGATAATCCCCAAATGTCTGCACAATTTGTAAGCCTGCATTTGAAAATAGTGCTTCGAAATCGGCTTTATTAAACCCACGAACTCTTTCGGTAAAAGACTGCTTTATTCCAGTATGATCTTGAAAGTCAATCTGCTTGATTATAAATCCGTTTGAATAGGATCTTTTGATATTAAAAGTAGTACCATCAATAACTTTAACCTCTTCCAATACCAAATGCTTTCTAACTTGATAGGGATTTAGAAAGTCGATGATAAACTTTCCTTGTTTCGTCAAACTAGTTGAAATGTTTTGTAGAGCTCTTAAGTGTTCTTCATCACTTTCAAAATACCCAAAAGAGGTAAAGAATGAAAAAATGAAATTGAATTCTGACTCTGGAAAAGATTCCCGCATATCATGAATCTGGAACCTTAAGCCCAATTCTTCAAATTGAGCAGCAAAAGCAATGTTCTGGGGAGAAATATCTAAACCAAGCACATTTAAACCTAATTGATGCAGGAATTTAGAATGCCTACCTCTTCCACAAGCTAGATCAAGAACTTTTGAAAATTCTTGAGGCTGGAGATACTTTAATAATCTATTAATGAATGCTTGCGCCTCCTTATCATCTCTATTTTGATATAGTTTGTGATAATAAGGTGAATTAAACCAAGTAGAAAACCATTCCTTTTCTTGATGCTTCATGCAGTAGCCATTCTAATTAGTACAAAACTATAGGAAATGCCTCAATTTTTAAAGTATAAAAAAAGTCCTGAAGAGATCCCCAGGACTTTTTTATTATCTCACACCGTGCATTAAGCGTTTCAAAACAGGATGCAAAGCAAAGGAAATTAATCCCAGTACTATCGGTACTATGGTAAATATTAAGAAGAAATAGGAAAGACCACTTTCTTCTGTGATTTTATCAATATCTCCTCCAACATAATGCGCCATCTTATTACCTATAGCAATAGATAAGTAATAAATACCGAACATGGTAGCTACCATTCTGGCAGGTATTAATTTACTTAAATAGGATAGACCCATAGGTGATAAGCAAAGTTCTCCAAGGGTATGGAATAGATAGGCTAGCACTAGCCAAATCATACTTAGTTTAGCTGTTTCAGCGCCTAATGGAACATTTCTTGTCGCAAAGGCAAGTAATCCGAAACCAATTGCCATAATGATCAAGCCTAAGCCGTATTTCATGGCCGCAGGTGGATTGTATTTACTATCCCACCACTTGGTGAATAATGGTGCAAAGATGATAATGAACAAGGAGTTCAATATAGCGAACCAAGTAATCTCTACCTCCTTAGCTTCCGTGCTAAAGTTCATGTATAACTTGTAGATTACAAGTGCCCAAATGATAATGAAACTAATCGCAAGCACAATATTCGATAAGCTGATTTGCTTGAAAGTCTTTTTGAATAAGCTAATTAGTACATAGGTGATCACACCAATTGGTACTATGGTAACGATAGCATCAATAATTTTAAAAATATTGGCTGCATTACCTTCTAATACTCTGTCCGTAAAGTCTCTGGTGTACAACGGTAATGAACCTGCTGCTTGCTCGAAGGCTGCCCAAAAGAATACAGTAAAGATACAGAAGATGGTAAAGGCAATCATCCTGTCTCGAGTTATACGCTCATATCTAGGAATCCGAATAACGAGTAAGAGAATAAAAGTGATACCCGCTAGTAGTGCAAAGAATAGAGAATCAGGCATACCCGCTACAGTGAAATTTAGTGCCGAAATGTCACCAATTTTAGTTAGCGGATCATTAATAATGAAAATTAATGCTGATACTATGAATATTCCAATCAGTACATAATCTATCGTTAAAAACTTGTTCAACTTCTCGCCAGTTGGTGTTTCCTTAGCAGCAGCCTTGGCAGCAACCTCTTTGGGATCTGGCTTAGAACCAATGTCTCCAAATAATGGTTGTGCGTAATAAAATTGGATCATACCAAGTAACATGAAGATTCCTGCTAGACCAAACCCATAGCTCCATCCTATGTTTTCGCCCATCCAACCACATAACATGATACCAAGAAATGCACCTGCATTTACACCCATGTAGAAGATGTTATAGGCACCATCCTTTTTTTCATCATGGCCTTCATACATTTTGGATATAATGGAGGTCATATTTGGTTTAAAGAATCCATTACCAATAATCAAAAAGGTAATACCTATATATAGAAAGGTTGGTGTTTCTAATGCCATGGAGGCATGACCCATGGTCATTAATAAAGCACCAATGACTACGGCCATCCGATATCCAATCTTATTATCTGCCAGCCAACCACCTACGATAGGAGTTAGATATACGAACATCGCATAGGTTCCCAAAAGCGAAAGTGCAGCTGATTTATCCCATCCCCAACCAGGATTGTCGCCTGCGACCATACCGGTTAAGAAAATAACTAAGATAGCACGCATGCCATAGTAGGAGAATCGTTCCCACATCTCGGTAAAGAACAGAACAAACAAGCCCGCAGGGTGTCCCATCACCTTATTTTCAAAGAAGTTTTTAGATGAACTATCCATAAATTGTAGAGTTTATTCCATGGATGGAATATAGTTTATTAATTATTTTGCCAGTAATATTTTGAGCCATACTTAGCTCAAAGAACCAAGCTAAACTAAAATTATTCTTTGGTTTATCCTTATTTAAAGCCTCCTTTTTTATAGCATATGGCTATTCTTCCTTTTTAGTTTATTTGTATTTATGGAAAAAATAATTTGATATTATTTCAAAGGAATTTGATAGCTCTAAGGAATTAAATACTTTACAGATGTTTTATGCTTGCTCATTAAACAGATCTATAATCATTACCTTTTAAAAAAATATACGGTGACATTAATTAAATCTATTTCGGGTATTAGAGGTACAATAGGAGGAAAGCCTGGTGAAAACCTTACGCCTATTGATATTGTAGAGTGTACCACGGCTTTTGGTTTGTGGATTAATAAACACCATAAACATGCTAAGGTGGTAATAGGTAGAGATGGTCGAATTTCAGGTGAAATGGTCTCTGCCTTAGTATCCAATACTTTAATGTGTATTGGAATAGATGTCATTGATTTAGGCTATTCTACTACACCCACAGTAGAAATGGCGGTAGTCTTTGAACAAGCTGCTGCAGGAATAGTACTGACGGCTTCACATAATCCCAAACAATGGAATGCGTTGAAATTTTTAAACCATAAAGGTGAATTTATCTCAAAAGCGGATGGGGAAGAATTGTTATCTTATATCAAAGCTGGACAACTAAATTTTGCTGAAGTAGATGCGTTAGGATCTTATACTAAAAAGGAAGGATTGATTCAAAAGCACCTTCAAGCTATACTTGAATTAAAAGATATAGATGTTAATAAAATAAAGGAAGCTGGCTTTAAGGTCGTAGTGGATTGTATTAATTCTACTGGGGCTATTTCCATACCTCCATTATTAGATAAGCTTGGTGTTCAATATGTATTGTTGAATGAGGAGCTTACTGGTGATTTTGCACATAACCCAGAGCCTTTACCTGCGCATTTGACCGATTTGTGTGAAGCCGTGGTCAGGGAAGAAGCAGATTTAGGAATATCTATTGATCCAGATGTAGACCGATTAGCACTTGTTGATGAGCAAGGGAATTTGTTTGGAGAGGAATATACACTGGTAGCTGTTGCAGACCACCTATTAAGTCGTACTCCAGGAAATACCGTTTCCAACTTGTCATCAACGAGAGCATTGCGAGATATCACTCAACAATATGGAGGGAAATACTATGCCTCAGCGGTTGGAGAAGTAAATGTAGTAGAAATGATGAAGGCAAAAAATGCCGTGATAGGAGGAGAGGGTAACGGAGGTGTAATCTATCCAGGATTGCATTATGGAAGAGATGCACTAGTAGGAATTGCTTTTATCTTATCCCTTTTAGCGAAGCGTAATACGAGTTTAAGTGCTTTGAGAGCTACTTACCCCGATTATTATATTTCTAAGAATAAGATTGAATTAAGTCCTGCACTTGATCTGGATAAGATATTTACAGTACTCAAAGATCGCTTCAAAGAGGAGGAATTAAATACAATTGATGGACTAAAGATTGATTTTGAAGAAGGTTGGGTGCATTTGAGAAAATCAAATACAGAACCTATTATTCGAGTTTATTCCGAAAGTAAGTCGGAACAAAAATCCAAAGATTTGGCTATTCAAGTAATGAAAATCGTCCAAGAAATGGCTTAAACAGACCCGACATCAGTATCTGATGTTTGTATTAAGCTACAATTTCTTAATTTTGCTAAAAGCACTGGAAAATGAGAGTTTACTTTGATAGCGCCGCAACCACACAATTAGCTCCTGAGGTAATCACGGAGATGACCAAGGTTATGGCAGAGGATTACGGGAACCCTTCTTCTATACATGCAGATGGACGTAAAGTCCGATCCATAGTAGAGGAAGCTAGGAAAACATGTGCTTCGGCTATAGGTGCATCCATAGGAGAGATTTTCTTTACTTCTGGTGGCACAGAATCCAATAACATGGCACTTAAATGTGCTGTTAGAGATTTAGGTGTAAAGCGTATCATTACCTCTACTGTAGAGCATCATTGTGTTATGCATACAGTGGATCGCCTAGAAAAAGAGGGAGTTGAGGTGCTTAGGTTAGATGTGAACCATGTTGGTCAAATTGATTATAATGCTTTAGAAGCACTGCTAGAAAATAGTAGTACTAAGACCATGGTTTCATTAATGCATGCTAATAATGAAATTGGTACCCTCTTAGATATTGAACGTGTTGGACTACTTTGTAAAGCGCATGGAGCTTTGTTTCACTCCGATACAGTGCAGACAGTAGGTCATTATCCCATAGATGTAAGCGAAATTCATATTCACTTTCTGTCTTGTGGTGCCCACAAATTTCATGGACCTAAGGGTGTAGGATTCCTTTATATGAATGCTAATGCTATAGTAGAACCCTTCATTGATGGTGGTGCACAGGAAAGAAATATGCGTGCTGGTACAGAAAATGTTTACGGTATCGTCGGTCAGGCTGCTGCTCTAAGAATGGCTGTTGATGAAATGGAAGAACGTATTAATCATATCAAGGGCATCAAACAATACATGAAAGATCAGCTTGCTGATACATTTGAAGATATTAGGTTTAACTGCCCAGGCATGGATAAGGGCTTATATACTGTGTTAAATACTAATTTCCCGGCTTCGGCGAAGAATGAAATGTTATTAATGCATTTAGACATCTTAGGGATTTCAGCTTCTGGAGGTTCTGCTTGTAGCTCTGGAGCTGATGCAGGATCTCATGTGATCCAAGCTATCAAAAGCGATCAAGAAGGTAGGAAATCCATACGATTCTCTTTTTCACACTACAATACGAAAGAAGAAGTGGATTATGTGATAGGGAAACTAAAAGAAATATTACCTGAGTTGGTAAAAAAAAATGAAACTGTTTTAGAAGCATAAACGTGCCGGACTTATTGTCCGGCATTTTTTTATTTTAGTAGAAAATATTGAAATATGCGTATAGCTATTGTAGGCTATGGTAAAATGGGAAAAACCATTGAATCAATTGCCTTAGCTCAAGGTCACCAGATTATTCTTCGAATTGATTCAAACAATCAATTAAATGAGCATATAGGTAGCTTAGAGCAAGTAGATGTAGCTATTGAGTTTTCAGCACCAGATGCAGCTTTTGAGCACATTAAGTTATTGTTAGAGCATCATGTTCCTGTAGTTTGTGGCACGACTGCTTGGTTGGACAAAAAGCCAGCAATAGAAGAACTATGTAGATCCAACGATGCTGCGTTTTTTTACGCTTCGAACTTTAGCCTTGGTGTAAACTTGTTTTTTAAATTAAATAAGGCTTTTGCCACATTGATGAATAAGTATTCGCATTTGTACAAGCCGAATATCAAAGAAATACACCATACGGAAAAACTAGATGCCCCAAGTGGTACAGCTATAACTCTAGCGGAAGGTCTTATCGAGCAATTAGATGATATAGATTCGTGGGGTTTGGATAGTAACGAGGAGCGGGTATTAGGTATTCAAGCGGAAAGGCTTCCTAATGTGCCAGGTACGCATGAAATCTCTTTTAATACTGAGGAAGACGAATTATCAATAAAACATGTAGCACATTCTAGGATAGGATTTGCAAAAGGAGCACTTTTAGCGGCAGAATGGATCATAGGTAAAAAGGGCGTATTTGGTATGGAGGACTTATTAAATTCATAGGTATGCGAACAATAAAGAGAATTTTCAAGATTTGCTTAATTATCCTTGTTATACCTCTGTTGTATTTTACAATAGTAACTATTCACGGCACCATTGCGGAGTATAAAGGTCCAGATCAAATTGAACTAGATGCTTTTGGAGGGGATAATATGGTTTCTATTGCCGATAGTACCATAAATATTTTGATTTGGAATATAGGCTATGCAGCTCTTGGAAAGGAAACTGCCTTCTTTTATGATAACGGAAGAGTATTTCATTCGGGCGATTTACCTGTAATTATGCCTAAAAGCCTCTCAGATAAAAATGATGCGGGTATTCAAGATTTGCTTACAAAGCATCCCGCTGACTTCTTTTTACTTCAGGAAGTCGATCAGTATTCCAAAAGATCCTATTATAAGAATCAATTAGATTCCATATCTAGTCTTTATCCAGGATATGAAGCGTACTATGGGGTCAATTATAAGGTAAAAAGGATTCCCGTCCCTTACTTTGAACCCTTCAATGTATATGGCCAAGTGGATAGTGGTATAGCCACTTACAGTAGATTTGCTTCAAGTGATGCTTTAAGGCTGCAATTACCTGGTGAATATAATTGGCCGTATAGAATTTTTCATTTAGACAGATGTATTGTGGTTAATCGATATGATTATAAAGACAAAGAATTAGTGGTCATTAATCTGCATTTATCAGCTTATGACCAAGGTGGGGTGATTAAAGCGCAACAGATGCAATTTCTAAAGGAGCTATGCAATGTGGAGTATGAAAAAGGCAATTATGTTATTCTTGGTGGTGATTGGAATCAATGTCCTCCTGATTTTGCGTTTGATCAATTAGCAAAAACTCAGTCAGCAGGGTTTAGCCAAATAAATATTGATGCAAGCTTTATGGGAGCGGGCTGGACATGGGCTTATGATAGCCAAACACCTTCAAATAGGAAGCTAAAAGATCCTTATGATGAAGAAGAATCCTTTGTGACTATTTTAGATTTTTTCCTATGCTCTCCTAATGTAGCAGTTAACGATGTACATGTTGTTTCGACTAATTTTGAATGGTCAGATCATCAGCCTGTTATGGGATCCTTTATTTTGAAATAGTCCTCTCCATTAAGCCTAGTATTTGGTCTTTTTGCTTCATAGTACTTATATATCCTGATTCAAAAATCTCTTCTACTTTGTTGAAAGAAAAGATGTGATGATCCTCTATGTGCTCTGGTACAATTAATACATCACATAGCGCTATATCCTTTGCACTATTGTTTTGAATCGTTAGATAGAAGGTTCTTGCGGCTATACTCATTGAGGAGAAAACACCTGATAATTGGTTCAAATTTATTTCAACTCTTGGTATAAGATTCACGCCAATCAATACATCACAAGACTGATGTATGGTTTCCGCTGGAAGATTCATTAATACACCGCCATCGGAATATAGATTAACACCTATTTGTTCCGGTGAGAATAACACAGGAATAGCAGAAGAGGCTGCAACAGCTGGAATAATTGGACCTTTGTCAAAAACTTCAATTCGGCCTGTATTTAAATTGGTACAAGCTACCTTAAATGGAATAGGTAAGTCTTCTATATTCTTATAGCTCAAGTACTCTTTTAGGCGAGCTTTAAGAAAATCGTGTTTAAGTAGGCCCTTTGTTGTAAAGCCAGGAAAGAAAGCTTTACTGAACTTGGTTTGATCTACAAATTCTTTGACACTTGCAGCATCAAGTCCTGCCGCAAATAGGCAACCAATAATAGCACCAGCTGAAACACCTGATATAATGCTAGGCCTAATACCCAATTCCTCCAATGCTTTCATAACACCAATATGTGCTATTCCCTTTATTCCTCCTCCAGATAGGGCAAGACCAATACGTTTGTTTTCTTCCATAACTAAAAAGGCTACCTCTCTTAAACGACAGGTAGCCTAATATCATTTTGTTCAAAAATTACTTTTTGATAAATTTCTTCGTTGCAATTCCTTCAGTAGTTAATACCTGTAGGAAGTAAGTTCCAGCAGCTAACTCTGAAACGTCCACATTGTTAATTGTAGATACGCGCATGGATACTCCAGTTAATTCAAGGATATTTACTTGAATCACCTCCAAGTCAGTATCTATATGAAGCACATCTTTAACTGGGTTAGGTGCAATTTGAATCTGATTAGCTAGAACTGTTTCGTTTGTATTTACAAAAGGAGCAATATCTGCTTGGTATCTAGGCAATAATTGGTATCCTGATAAACAATCAGATGAGCTGAATTGGCCTCCAAGTCCAGTTATTGTTAATGCACCAGTAGGTGCTGCTGTGCCAGCGATATCAGTATCTGAATCAACTCGAATTGCCCAGGTATTTACGCCATCTGTAACATCAAAATTGAATGAACCTGATGTTGACCATTGACCTGGATCAACTAAGGTTACATTTTGTAGTTGAATCAATTCAGATTCGTTTTCCTCTGTCATTGGTCCATCTAGTACAGTAGGAGTCGTCAGTGGATTTCCTGTTGATAGTAATTCAATATTTGTCGGAGAGATTTGTGTTAAACAATTGAATACAGAGATTGTACCTGTTACACGTACCTCATCACCTTCATTAACGGTATATCCAAATGCATCTGTGCTAAATAAGCTGATTCCTCCAGTTGCATCAATAATAGTAAACTGCACATTAGCATTTCCCTGCATATCAACACCGTGAACAATACCAGTCAGGATACAATTCAATCCTTCAGATAATGCATTACCAGAGGCATCTACTCCAGTTACTTCAGCGATATCATATTCATCACTTGGACATTCTACTGTGATAGAAACTGTAGCTTGATCGCATTCAGCATTTACACAATATTCATAAACCATAGCATCATCTCCACAAAAATCCTGAGCTGGAGTATATGTGAAAGTTCCATTTCCATCATTAGTTACTGAACCATTACTTGGACCAGAAACAACAGAAAAGGATTCAGTACCAGTTGGTCCATTATCATTATCTGAAGCATCAAACGTCACGGCAGTATTGACACTAGTCATAACTACATCGTCATTTGCACTCACTGCTACGGTACCATCTGGGGTATAGGTTCCAATAGGGAATGGATCAGAGGCCTGTTGGTTTTCGGTGGTGCCATCAAACATATTAATTCCACTATACGTCCAGTTTGCTTCATTGAATGTAGTGCCATCTGCCTGTGTACCACTGACTCTGTAAGCCCAACCATCTAGGTGATCCCAAGGAGTTCCAGATCCATCAACATCTATTTCTCCATAAATATCTACTACTTCACCATTAAAAAATAACTCAACAGCGTCATCTCCATTGATGTTGGTAGCTTGATCACCATCTACATAAGTAGCTGAAACACCGAAGAAGGCTAAAAATTCGTCCGGATTAACAGTAACCCAAATATGAGAACCAGCCATAGCTGCTTCAGCAGGGAAAGTAAACTCTTGTCCATCCGTTCCTTGCCCATTATTAGCAGAACCAAGACCATACACACTTAGATCCGAAATATCTTCAGTAACATAAAGTTCTACACCTTTTGGAGTTCCACCAGTAAGAGGTCCATCAAATACCCCAGTAAGAACTAGTGCATTATTGCCTGCAGGCGCAGCTTCAACAGTAATGGTACCAATCATACCCAAACCAACATGTGGGTCACACTGATATTGATACACGCCTGCTGTGTTAAAAGTATGTTGGAAAGTCCAAGTTCCAGATGCGGGTGGACCACTTAAAAATCCTTCAGGATTGTTAGGAAAGTCAGCCAATGATCCATTTACATTGTGCGTTCCAGATGTATTCTGAAATTCAACGGTTTCACCTACTGTAATAGTGAGATTGTTGGGATCAAAATTGAATCCGCTCGTTTGAACAATGTGGTCTTGTGCAAAAGCTCCAATAGAAAGGCAAAGCACAGCCATAAAAGTAAAGAGAACTCTCATGTCGGTTAGTTTTAGTTTTTGAGAAATTAGAATATCTCTATTTATAATAGTGAGAATATACTAATTATCTGTAAAGCTAGTGTTAAGTTAACGATTAGAATTGGGATAATGAAAAAAGCTTACTCTCCAGTAGATTCAAAAACACCGCTATTTTCAAAACTTCTAAAATCTACATGGCTTACGCCAGACACACCTTGCTCGTGCATAAAGACTCCGTATATTGTGTCTACAGCTGCCATAGTAGCCTTGTTATGCGTTACTATAATGAATTGCGAATCTTTAGAGAACTTCTTAATGATTCGATTAAATTTCTCAATATTTGCATCGTCCAGTGGTGCATCTACCTCATCAAAAATACAGAACGGGGCTGGTTTGAGTAGATATAAAGCAAAGAGCAGGGCAGTAGCTGTTAGTGTTTTCTCACCACCTGATAACTGTGAAATAGATTGTGGCCTTTTTCCCTTAGGTTTGGCAACGATTTCGATTTTAGATTCTAAAGGATTATCTGGTTCTAATAATATTAAATCACAATTATCATCTTCAGTGAATAAACTTCTAAAGACGTCAATGAAATAAAGTCTTGCTTTTTCGAAGGCTTCATTAAATTGAATAGTGGCTGTATTTTCAATTTCTTTGATGGTTTCCTCTAAATCTTTCTTGGCCT
>CAXQNQ010000139.1:0-4434 GCA_964225135.1 Mesoflavibacter profundi | reverse complement strand
CAACATTTAATTTGCGAATATTGGAATAAGTTTGATTATCACCAACTTCTTTGTACACAAAATAGTGCAATTTGCCTTTTGAACCAATTTGAGGCGAATGCGTAATGGTCACAATTTGGTGTTCTTCAGCCAATTGTTCCAGCATTCTACCCATTTTTAAGGCAACATCCCCGGATATTCCGGTATCAATTTCATCAAATATCATAGTTGGCAACGGAATAGCACTTGCTACCAATGATTTAATAACTAAGGTAAGTCGAGACAACTCTCCTCCAGAAGCTACATCTTTGATGGATTGAAGCAATCCACCCTTATTAGCATTAAACTTAAACTCCACGCTATCTAATCCGGAGGGTCCAGGCTGAGTAAGTGCTCCCATCTTGACTTCAAAAGAGGCATAAGGCATATTTAATAACGCTAACTGATCCACCACTTGTCCTTGGAAAAATGGAATTACTGCATGGCGTTTTACTCGTAATTGATGAGCCTGCTCTACTAATGAATCATTGATAACCTGTAGCTCACTCGATACGCGCTCTAACTCCTCATCCACACTTACAAAGCCATCTATTTTAGTTTGTAAATCCGCTTGAATACTCAGCAATGCTGCTGAACCAGATACAAAGTGTTTATTTTGTAGTTTAAACAATACATCCAGCCTATCTTGAACTTCCTGCATTCGATGTCCATCAATATCCGTTCGATCAGCCATTTGCTCTAACTCACTACCAATTTCTTGCATTTCAAAATACAAGCTATCTATTCGTTCCCCTAATTTTTGAAGATCGCTCGTTAAGGATTCTACCTGTTGAAATCTAGAGCGAATAGTATCCATCTGATCCAATAAAGCATGCTCTCACTCTGATATCTGATTATACAAGTCCCCTAATGTTTGTTTAATTGTTCCAGCATGCTCCAAAAGCTTTAATTCTTGCTCCAGCTCTTCTTGCTCTCCTTCAATTATTTCAGCATTCAACAATTCATTCAACTGAAAGCTAATGAAATCTTTTTCCTTAAGGGAAGTTTCTTGTTCTTGGATTAAGGCTTGCTTGGTCCGTTGCAATTGGATATACGTTTGATAAGTTGCTTGGTATTGCTCCATTAGCTTGCCGTTATCTGCTAAAGCGTCTATAACCTGAATGTGAAAAGCAACTTGATGAATATCCAATGTGTCAAATTGCTGATGCAAATCGATTAAAAAACCCGCCAATTGGGCAAGTATCTTAAGATTAACTGGGGTGTCATTAACAAAGGCTCTGCTTTTTCCTGAAGGCAATAATTCTCTTCTAATGACGGTATGCTGCTCAAAATCTAAGTCGTGTTCATCAAAAAAAGGTTTTAGACGGGTATCTTGTAGCTTAAATTCAGCCTCAACAATACATTTTTTTTCTTTATCATGAAGACTATTTAAATCTGCCCTTTTCCCCATGACTAAACTCAGTGCACCTAGCATAATGGATTTCCCAGCCCCAGTTTCTCCAGTAATTACTGTCATTTGCTTGGAGAAATCTAACTCAACCTTTTTGATTAAGGCATAGTTCTTTATTTTTAGTGTTTTCAGCATCCTATGCTTCTATTTTTTGTCTTTAATTCCAAATTAACTAAATATGTTTCTTTATCATACTATGGTTAAAATAATTTACACCCGTTTAAACTCATTTGTTATTTAAATAATTCAGACCAATATAAATGCTAGATTTAATGATCCGCCTATGTTAAAATACACCCTCATCTTAAACATTTTATTTTTTTGCTCCTCAATCTCTGCACAATTCGAGATTACGAAACCTGAGATTGACAAAGGCAATCCCTTTATCATGCCTTTTACCAGTGAAAATGCCATCAAAATTCCATATTCATACATCAATGGTTTCATCATACTTAACGCCAAAATCAATCAAAGTAAATCCATAAGACTAATATTTGATACTGGATCAGAAACCAGTATCATTACAGATACCGAATTAGTGGATGAATTAAAAATACCAAGAGGTCGATTGGTTGAAGTATATGGCGCGGATAGAAGCTTTAAATTACCTGCCCAAATTCTACCCTTCGTCACTTTAGACATTGGTAATCTCCAATTTGAGTCCTTCCCTATGCTCTTATTACTAAATGATTTTTTTGACAAATCAGCTGAAATAGGTGTGGAAACGCATGGCATTATTGGAGCCGATCTATTACGTAGATTTATTATCATGATCAATCCAGTTGAACAAACCATAACCTTTAAGAAAAAACTCCCTGAAAGACGAATAATAAGACAATACACTCCTATTCCTTGTGAGTATGTAAAAGGCCGATTCTTCCCAAGTCTAAACATCAAAGAAAATAATCAAAGCAGAACAGAAAATTTTTTACTGGATTCTGGATCTAACCAGGCCTTAGTCTATCATGTAGATAGCACCTCCAATAATATACCGGACAACTTAATTCCAACTACAGTATCTAAGGGCTTAGGTGGAGACATCAAAGGATTTCTAGGCATGGCAAGCAGCTTAGATTTAGTAGCTGCCAAGAATTTCAATATACCAGTGCAATATCAAGTGTTGCCTGTTGCTGATTCCATCATGCAACTCAGAAACGGCATAATTGGCAATCCAATCTTAATGCAGTATCTGTGCATCTTGGATTATGGGAAAGGAGATGTTTATCTAAAAAAGAACAAGCATTATGGCAAAGAAATCAAACGGGATAAATCTGGTATTATTCTCATCGCTTCAGGTAAGAACTTAAATAAATTCACCATCCAACAAATCATCCCCAATAGCCCCGCTGAACGTGTAGGATTGCAAAAGGGAGATGAAATAGTTTCCCTAAAAGGAATAAACAAAAGTCTATTCTCTCTAAATGATATCCATCATAATTTTCGAAAAAGAAATGGAAAAAAAATACGCCTAAAAATCAAGCGGAAAGGAGAAATCTTGAAATACGAGTTCAGGCTAGAAGATTACTTGGCAAAAAAGTTCAAGTAAGCCTTTATTTTCTAAATTATTCTACCTATTTTTGCAGTCGATTTAATAACAAAATTATTTATCAATGTTCGCAATCGTAAACATAGCCGGTAAACAATTCAAAGTCGAGGAGGGTCAGGAGATCTTCGTCCACCGGTTAGAAGCCAAAGAAGGTGACAGTGTTACTTTCGAAGAGGTTTTACTTGTTGACAACGACGGTAAGACTAAGGTGGGCACGCCGGTTTTGAAAACAAACGTAACTGCTACCGTTCTTAATCACCTAAAAGGTAATAAGGTGATTGTATTCAAAAAGAAGCGCCGTAAAGGTTACAAAGTAAAAAATGGTCACCGTCAAGCTTTGACACAGATCAAGATCGATAAGATCGCATAATTGAAATTAATTCTATCAAATATTTAAAATTTTATCCAAATGGCTCACAAGAAAGGTGTTGGTAGTACGGATAATGGTCGTGATAGTAACAGTAAAAGACTTGGTGTAAAATTATATGGTGGACAAGCTGCTAAAGCGGGTAACATCATCGTACGCCAAAGAGGTACAAGATATCATGCTGGTGAAAATGTATACCTTGCTAAAGACTTTTCAATCCACGCAAAAGTGGACGGAACAGTTTCTTACAGAAAAGGTAGACTTAACCGTACATTCATAAGCATTATCCCTGCTTAATTTTGCAAGGATATATAAACAAAAAAAGCTGCTTTAAAATTAAAGCAGCTTTTTTTATTCCAATATATTTCGAACATATTCCAATTCTATCCATCCCTCCGTTCCATTCGTCATCTCCACTCGTCCCCAACCCTCCATAGCGTCTTTTAGAATCAATAAATTCCCTGGCTTCAAGGTCTGTACAATACTAGCTCTGCCTTCGGGACTCTCTCGAAGCATCTGACCAGATTCTAATACAATAACTTTATCGCTGCTCCGTACATAGGCGTTTCGACCTATAACAATTGAGGTAAGTACAAGTAAAAAACAATAATTTAATATTAAAGGCCACTGCTTTCCACTAAACCACTTTAATCTGTTTCTATACAAGAGTATCCCAAGTATACTAAAAAGTATTGCTAGTATAGCCCATACGGCTCCAGGAAAGAAAAAGAATATGTTTCTCTTGACCACATCGAGTAAAAAAGGCTCCTCCTCTATTTCTACAATCTCCGTGCGTATTAAATGGATATTATTGATGCAAACCGTACAATTAGGATTATAAAACAATGCCTGCTCAAAGCACCACCTAGCATGACCTAGGTCATTTATTTGATAATAAGCTACACCCAAGTTTATTAAAAGGGTTTCATCCGTAATTTCTTCAAGCATTGCCTCGCCCAATGGTATGGCTTTAGTCCATTCTTCTTTTTCGATATAGGATTGAAAGGAATCCAAATCAGCATTGGTAGATTTGCCAGGTACAAATGAAAACCCAACGAAGAGGGCTGCAAAAAGTATGCTTTTCTGAAATGG
>CAXQNQ010000138.1:0-13386 GCA_964225135.1 Mesoflavibacter profundi | reverse complement strand
CAATTTGAACGCCATTGTTTTCTAACCAAGTTTGAGCCGGGTTTTTACCACCTAGAATCTTAAGCAATTGATCTGTATCGGCTATATTGGTGAATGCATAGTCAGAACTAGCTTCAGCTGTATCCGGTGTAAAGGTGTAGCTAACTAACTTAGGATTGTTCGTACAATTATAGTCGTCAGCTGGTGCATCTTCTATTGATGTAATGGTGGCAGTCCCGGTAAATTCAGTATATGTGCATGGTCCGCCAACCATTTTATTGGTATCCGAGTTTTCAGATTCGGAATTCGTACACGCAATCAATGAAACAAATAACAATACGGATAGGTATTTTGGGAATAACATAGGAATAAATGGTTAACATGAATAATGATAGCTATAAGTTACTTATAATTTTAAAACCTGTACATTATTCGGGGATTAAAGGCATAAAAAAAGCGATAACAGAAATGTCATCGCTTTTTTTGAAGTGGGTTGTTATTATTGAAAAACTGGAGCCTCGAATTGACCCTCTGTAATAGTATACTCCACATCATTTTGATCTTTAGCGGTAAATGTAAAAGATCCCTTGATGTAAGCTCCGTCATAATATTCAATCACAACAATACCTGTTTCACCAATTCCGAAAATAGGGTTTTGTATATCAGCCAAATTGGTTTCTGTATAACCAAAAGTTAATCCACAAGCTTCATTTTCTTCACCTAATATCAACTCTGGATTAAACTCGAAACAGGAAAAAGTGATATTGATTATTTTGGTTACTCCTAGACTTGGAATAGTGCCGATAATATCAAGAAAATCGGTAGAAAGTCCACCATAAACAGAATCTGGCAATGTAAGTTGGGATTTCACGGCTGCTGTTACCTCTGCAGTAAAGGTTTCTCCATTAACCAAAGCAGATAAGCAACCTGCTTCGCATGTTACTTCAAATTCATCTTCCTCTGCAGGGGGCATCATCGTATCATCTGATGAGCAGGCTGCAAATAGGATTAGCGATAAAAAGATTAGGGATAAATATTTCATAAAGGGGGTAGTTTTTAACGAAAGAGTGATTATTTATTCTTTCTTCGATTTAAAAATTTCGACAATGCTAAAAAAAACATATTTGTTTTCAAAATAAACAATTAATTTTTCGACATGAATCCAACTGCATAAATTCCCTCTTCCCTTTTCATTTACAAGCTAATTTTTATTCTTTTTTAGGTCTAATCCTAGTTTCGTACACCGTTTCTTTTCTTAAAAGCATCTTTAATATAACTATCCTGCCTGTTGATGTATACTTACAAATTTTAATAATTTATGAAAGAGTAGGGGATGAAAAATATTTTGATGGCCTTTATGATGTTTTTACCTGTGCTATTGAATGCCAAAGTATATGACTTTAAACTTCATGAAAAGCGTATTGTAAATGGCTTAGCTATTGAGTTGGTCCGTATTGGCGATTACCACCCCATGACTGGAAGGGGTGCCTTGTTTTACATGGAGTACAAGGGAAGAAAGTCCTATATAGGAGTGGGATATAGTACTTGCGCAAATCTAAATGAACCCTATTATTTTGAAGGCTATAGTTTTAAACTTAAGGATTTTAATCAGCATAGCAAAGATGTTGTAAAATTGGATATTACTCGGGATAAAATAAAAGGTAGGCAAACGCTTTTTCAAGAGGAGCAAGTCGCAAAACTGAGGAAAATATTGATGGAAAGGATAGCAGTGCCAGAGGGATTTGTAGGTAATATGTCTGGTTATAAAGTTTTTGATACGGATGAAGCTAAACTATACATGGAATATAGGTATCGACCTCATTTACTTCAGTCAAGTGATCTTTTTTTGCGAGAAATTGAAATAATCGGTCAGTTTGGACCTAGTCCTTCCAATAGTATACGATTTTCTATTATTGTGGATAGAGCTGGGCGATATATGATTCAGAGTCATACTATTAAAGCACATGAAGAAAGATTGGAGGCTTGTTTAAGGTGGATTTTGGAGGAAAGTGGTGAATAAATTATAGTATTTTCCAATTAGTTTTAGTGAATTATACTTCTTGAGATTTAGCTCTTTTGTGTATATTTCCAAAAAGAAAAACTATGTACAAAATACTTCTACTTACGCTATTCCTATTAGGAATCCAATCTTTTTCCTATACTCAGAATGCTTTAGCTTTCGATGGCATTGACGATTATGTCCAAACAGAATATCCGGGTATTTTAGGTGCTTCGGATCGAACATTTGAGGCTTGGATTTATATTGATCTAGATGCACCCTCCTCCAACATGGCTATATTAGATTATGGACTAAATGTAGCGGGAGGTCGCAATACTTTTATAGCTACAGGTAGTGGAATTTTGAGGTTCATTTCAGGAGGCACCAATGCCAATATCACCACCTCTACCAATATCGTTCCAGTTGGGGAATGGGCGCATGTAGCCTTTGTTTTAAAGGATGCAAAAGGGTATTTGTATGTCAATGGAGTATCTGTTACCACAGGAGACCTTTCTACAGTGAATACGCCTGCAGATAATGAGTCAGTAAAGATTGGACAGCGTGTGGAAGGAGGAAGTATCCCTTTTCATGGTAAAATTGATGAAGTGCGCATCTGGGAGGAAGCCCGATCGCAAGATCAAATTCAAGTTTCTATGATGACAGCTTTATGCTCTCCACCAAGTAGTCTTGGTTTGTATATGCCATTCAATGAAGGCGATGCAGAAGGAGATAATTCAGGCATACAAACTTCGGAGGATTTAGGTCTAGGCAGTTATACAGGAACATTGAATAATTTTTCTCTATTGGGTAGTAATTCCAATTGGGTTTTAGGGGTTGATGATTTATCAGATGGAAGTTCCTCCGCACTAGTAGAGGTTGTTGCTTGTAATTCATATTATTGGGAGGCAAATGGTTTAGCATATGATGCTTCTGGTGTTTATGAGGTCACTTTAGAAGGTGCCAATATAAATGGCTGTGATTCTACTATAACACTTGATCTAACAATAGATTTACTGGATGATGAGGTGACTTTGGCAAATGGTGTGCTGACTGCAACAGCTACTGATGTAAGCTATCAATGGATCAATTGTGCTACCAATGAAGCTATTTCTGGCGAAACTGGCCAATCATTTGAACCAAATAGTTCGGGAGAATATGCGGTGGAAATCAGTAATACATCTTGTACAATTACTTCTGATTGTGTTGCTGTAACTCCGGTAAATACAACGGAGTTAACTACTTTGGACCGAGTTAAGGTATTTCCAAATCCGAGCTCCGGGCATTTTTTCTTGAACTTTCCAGAAAATCAGGAAAAGCTTGAAGTCGAAATTCTAGATTTGTTCGGAAGACGTATCTGGTCTAAAACTTATATTCATAATAAGGCAGTAGAAGTAGATTTTGAAGGGGCTCCAGGCTTGTATAGCGTGGTTATAAAGTCTGGAAATCAGCGTTATAGTGAGCAATTAGTTATTTTGTAATTTATCTTAACTTTATAGCACTTAGATGTTCAATTACAGGATTATTAATTATTGTAATACTGAAATTATAGATGAATCACTTTGTCAAATACATCTATCTGCCTTTACTTTTGGTAATCTTTTTGTTTCATACAAAAGGACTAAGTCAATGCGATCAAAACTATGATTGGGCCGTTTGGAGTGCGTTTACAGGTAATTCAGCTTTAGGCACTATTACTCAAGCGAGTCAGACGATTTCCGTTGAAATGACCGCAAACTACAGTTTCAATTCTACGCCTGGAATTTTCAATTATGGAGCTTTCAATGGCTTTTCATCAGTAGTTCCGAATAGTACAGTCCCTCGGACAACTTGGGCAGCTGGAGTGGGAGGCGTAACTACCATGTGTTTTTCTGAAGTAGTGTCTAATCCAGTATTACTCTTAGCTTCTTTGGGTAGTGGGGGCATTCATGTTACTTTGGAATTGTCACTTCCATATCAAGTGATTTATGATGGTGGGGGGATGAGTTATTTGAGTGATACTAGTATTTATGGAGCAGAAGGCTATGCTATTTTGCTCTTCCCAGGTGATTTTGAATGTGTTACTATATATTCTTCAACACCAGAGTTTTATACTAATATTACCTGGGGCTTGAATCCACCATTATTTGATGTGGAATTGACTGGTGAATTGATTGGTTGTGACAGTACCACTATTATGGCTTCAGGAGGAAGTGCTTATGCATGGAGTGGGGGTGTTTTTCCTGATTCCTCGTCAAATACATTTTTAGAAACTGGCAGTTATTTTTTGACAGTTACGGACGACATAGGCTGCGAAGTAGTTACTTCTGTAGATATTCAGCTGGATACAGCTTGTGCAGACTGCTTAGGTATTATCAATGGTACAGCAGTACTCGATGAATGTGGGGATTGTCTAGAACCAGATGATCCTTTGTTTAATGCCTCTTGCACCGATTGTTTAGGGGTACTTAATGGAACGGCGATATATGATGAATGTGGGGAGTGCTTGCAGCCGGATGACCCTCTCTTCAATCAGTCCTGTACCGATTGTTTAGGTGTGATAAATGGAACGGCGATATATGATGAATGTGGAGAGTGTTTGGAGCCAGATGATCCCTTGTTTAACGAGTCCTGTACGGATTGTTTAGGTGTGATAAACGGAACGGCGATATATGATGAATGTGGAGAGTGTTTAGAGCCAGATGATCCTTTGTTTAATCAGTCCTGTACAGATTGTTTAGGGGTAATTAATGGTACAGCAATTTATGATGAATGCGGAGAGTGTTTACAATTGATTGATCCCGATTTCAATCAATCTTGTGCTGATTGTAATGGAGTACCTAATGGCACTGCGGTATTGGATGAATGTGGAGTTTGTTTGGAAACTTCTGATCCAAACTTTAATCTGACCTGTATCCACGAATTTGATCTATTTGTTCCCAATGTATTTTCGCCTAATGGAGATGGGATTAATGATGTATTTAAGGTTTATAATAATATTGATTTAGCAAGCCAAATCAATGTCTTTTCTATTTTTGATCGTTGGGGTGATCTGGTATATCAAGTCAAAAATCAGCCCTATCACGATGAAGCATTTTGGTGGGATGGTAACTTTGGCGAGAAAAAAGTAGAAGTAGGCGTTTATGTGTACTTCATTGAGCTTGAATTTGAGAATGGTACAACTAAAATATTCACCGGTAGTGTAACATTAGTCAAATAATCTTTTTCCTTAGATTTTTTGCCAATGAATAAATTAAAAGAAATAGTGAGGTGTTTATCAGTAGTTGTTTTAATATGCTTTTCGCTTTCCTGTCAACAAGATTTTAAATTATCAGCTGTTTCCTATGCAGAATTCGAACAATTTGTTCAAGAAATGGGCTATGTCACTGATGCAGAGCGGTACGGTTGGTCGATAGTACAGTTGGATGTCTATAATTACACCAAGGTCGATAGTGCTAATTGGCGTAAGCCGGATGGTCAACATGCGCCTGCTTCAAAGGACTTACCCGTTACCCAAGTCAGCTATAATGATGCTATGGCTTATTGTGCTTGGGCAAAAACAAGACTACCCAGCTATGAGGAGTATTGGGACTTGATTAAAGCAGATCAACGACAAGTGGTTTCAGACAACCTACTTCCAATATCTCCAGTAGAACAATACAATGTACTGGGTAATGTATGGGATGTAACAGCAACCCAAAAAGGGAAACCAGTGCGTTTAGCTGGTGGTTCTGTGTTTTGTTCACCAAGTACCTGTCATGGTACCGTAAAGGAAAGAGCCTTATTTGTGGATCAGGAAACGGGTAATATTCATATTGGATTTGCAGTGGTTAAGTAGAGCAATATATTTTTTAGAATGTAAGTTAGGTGGACCTTAGTTACAAGGTCAAGAAGGAAGCTTATCATTAGTGTCTATCATCTTATTAAGTTATTATTAATGGGCTTTAGGTCCTTATTATTCAAAGAATTGATTTATATTCTATAAAATTGAATTAATATTTAAACCTTTTTTACCGATGAAAAATAATACGCCAAATGCTTTTCTATTGTTAGCTTAATGTATTTAAACTTTGGATTTGTGCAGAATATTAATGCTAAGGCTTATAGCCTTAGTTTATATACATCTATAACTTCAACAAGGGTGGATACTACTAAGCAAGAATTGGTAGCCAATCCAACTTTTGGTATTGATATTTCTCATCACAACAATAACATTGTAAATCTCCTAAGCCTTAAGGGGGATAGTATTTCTTTTGTAATATGTAAAGCTACCGAAGGTGTCACCTATACAGACCCTCATTTTTTTGATAATTGGTCTATGATAAAAGAAAAAGGTCTAATTAGAGGGGCTTATCATTTTTATAGAACGAATGATGATCCAATTAATCAGGCGCAATTGTTTTGTGCAATTATTAGTGATCGCGATAGTACTGATTTACCACCTGTTATAGATTTTGAAAATGGCAGTGTGGTTGATTCGGATTCAATCTCAACTATTCAATCCAACTTAATTATTTTTATTAATGAGCTTGAGCAAAGAATGAAGGTTACGCCAATAATTTATACGAGTCCAAATTGTGCAAACAAGTATTTAAATAATGCCTTTTTTAGCAAGTACCCACTATGGATAGCAGACTACAGTAGTGTAGATACTCCTACAATTCCTAATATATGGTCAAGTAAGCCGTTTTTGATTTGGCAACGCACAGACGATTATAGTTTTGATAATTACACGCTTGATGCAGATTTATATAATGGGAGTTTGAAGGAGCTGAAAGCATTTATTAATTCAAGTATATTAAGTAATTGATCTATTAGAAGTAGATTACATATTCAATGGTATTAGTGAAATAACTGATATTTAGGAGATTACTCCGTTAGTCAGTTAACAGACTTGTCTTTTTAATTATCCATTTATTTAAACTTTTTCGAGCATTATATGCTTGAACTCCTTTATCTTTAATAAGAACAGAAGACCATTGAAAAACCCATGAGTATTACCCTAGGCATATTGGGCTGGTGTATTGCGTTAGTTAGTATCTTCTTATGGATAAGAAGTAAAAGAGAGGTGGTCTTACCTTTTGGAAAAGGTCAACAATCAACAGACCGCTCCAATTCTACTGCGAATCAGCTTTCTAGCGATCGTGAACAGGTTCAAGATTCCATCATATATTTTGCAAGTTCTCTTTTTAGACAAAACACGGTGGAGGATATTCTTTGGGATGTCTCTATCAATTGTATTGATAAGTTGGGATTTGAGGATTGTGTTATCTATTTGGTAGATGAAGACAGGCAGGTATTAGTGCAAAAAGCTGCTTTTGGACCTAAGAATGATAATAATGTAAATATTATTGATCCAATTGAAATACCTATTGGTACGGGTATAGTAGGTTCTGCCTTTGCTTCAGGGAAGATAGAACTAGTCAGTGATGTAACAAAGGATGAGCGATATATAGTCGATGATGCAGAGCGTATGTCAGAATTGGCTATACCACTTGTTACTCCAGAGGGCAAGGTCCTGGGTGTAATTGATTCGGAACACCATAAAAAAGATTTTTTCACTTCCATACATGTGACGGTATTAAGTACTATTGCATCCATCTGTGCCATTAAGCTAGTTAAGGCACAAGCGGATAAAGATTTGTTACAAGCAAAAGAAGAGGCCGAAGCGGCTAGTAAAGTCAAGTCTCAATTCTTGTCTACCATGAGCCATGAAATTCGGAATCCTTTAAATGCGGTCATTGGCATGAGTCATTTGCTCATGCAGGATAATCCAAGTGAGGAACAAATGGAACATTTAAAACCATTGCACTTATCCTCCAAGCATTTATTAGCTTTAGTAAATGATATATTGGATTACTCTAGGCTGGAAGCTGGTAAGGTGGAGTTGGAGTTATCGAATTTCAACTTAGAAGATCTTTTCAAGGATATATATCAAAATTATGCTTTTCTAGCCTCTCAAAAAGGGTTAACGCTGGAGTTGCAAATGGAGCAATACGACTATTTATTAAAAGGAGATGTTTTAAGGATTAATCAGATTCTGAATAATATCATTGGAAACGCGATTAAGTTTACAGATGCTGGAAAGGTAGTTATAGGAAACGAATTCGTTTCAAAATCAGATAATGCTTGTGAAGTGCGCTTCTTTGTAAAGGATACTGGATCAGGAATTTCCGAGGCTGATATACAAAAAGTATTTCATCAATTTGAACAAGTAAAAGGAGGTAGTAATAGGCAATATGAGGGTGCTGGATTAGGATTGGCTATTTGTAAACAATTAGTAGAAATCATGGGTGGACGGATAGGTGTAGATAGTACATTTGGATCGGGGAGTGAATTTTGGTTTACTATTACATTTGAGCAAGGACCTATTATTCAAGACCTACCACAGGCAAGTGTTGGGAGCTGGGCGCAAAAAGAATTACCAGGAATGCGGATTCTCTTAGTAGAAGACCATATAGTGAATCAGAAAATCATAAGTAAGTTAACTCAAAAATGGAAGATAGAATTAGCCATTGCAGAGAATGGATCTGAAGCTATAGATATTATTAAAAACGATCAAAACTTCGATCTTATTTTGATGGATTTACATATGCCTGGAGTTGGTGGAGTAGAGGCTACCAAGCAGATTCGTGCTTTTGAGGATGATTTTTATCACGAGGTTCCGATTATTGCACTTACTGCCGATGTTTCTTCCGATATTAAAATGGAAACAGAATCTAGTGGTATGAATGATTTTATTACTAAGCCCTTCCATCCTCATCTACTTTTTAATATCCTGAGTAAGTTTTATTCTTCCTCGAATTAATGATTTCCGACAAGGGAGTCTAATTGTATTTATAGTGACATTTTGATAATTATTTATTCGTATCAAAATGCATTTATAAAAGATATTGGTTTAAATTATATCTTATTAATAATCATGTAATATTCCTCCAAGAATCTTATAATTATCGCATTATGGAAGCCTTACAAACCCCAATTTCAACTGTTGAACAAGATCAATTAATTGGAACTTTTTTTTATAAAGTAGGTAACAATAATGTGTGGTATTGGGACCTAGATAATATCGACAAACATTTGTTTCATAAATCCATTCTTAATCAATTAGGCTACGAAAATCAAATATTATCTGAGGAAGACTTAAGTCGAATCATTATAAGTGAAGACCTAAATGATGTAGCTGAAAATTTCAATAAGTTTAGGAACAAAAAGAATGAGCTTTTTGATCAAATTATTCGGTATAAACATATTGATGGTAACATCATGTCTTTCAATTTTTATGGCGTTTGGATATTAGATAGTGAGGGTTCGATATTAAGGGGCTTGGGTTGCTATGAATTAATAGATTTTCAATCAAATTTCGATTCAAATTTTGATACGACTGACATTCCAATTGCTAGTTCCAATTCTATATGGAATTCTGGAATAAGTATTGTGGACAGAAACTTAAAATATGTATATCTCGATGAGGATGCATTACAGGCATTGCAGCGGGAGAAAAAATCAGTCATAGGTAAAAGCATACTATCGATCCAACCTATGCTTAAAGATTCCATGTTTCATAAAAGTTTGGTTCAAGTTATTCAAACCAAACAAAAGCAAAAGTTAATAAGTGATCATACTTATAACATTCGGCATGAAACATTCCTCATTACAATGGTGCCTTTTGATGAAGGTGCAATTATAATCAATGTTAATATTCCTGAAAACTTGGTCAAGATTAATAAGCAATTATTGGAAAGTGAACAAAGATGGAAGTTCGCGTTAGATGGGGCAAAGGATGGACTTTGGGATTGGAATTTAAAAACAAATGATGTGTTCTTTTCAACTCAATGGAAAGCTATGCTTGGTTTTAAGGAGAATGAGATATTTGGAAGTTTGGAGGAGTGGAGTAAACGAGTGCACCCAGAGGATCTTCAAGGTTGTTACGATGACATTCAAAAGCATCTTGATGGAGAAGTTGATATTTACTCTAATATTCATAGAGTGCTCTGCAAAGATGGAAGATATAAATGGATTTTGGATAGAGGAAAAGTGGTAGAAACGGATGAAAATGGTGACGCCATCCGTATGGTTGGGATCCATACTGATTTGACTGAACGAATCGAGATGGAGCATGAATTAAATATGCGAAATAAAGAACTAGAACAATTTACCTACATCACCTCACATGACCTACAAGAACCTTTAAATTCCATTATTTCATTTTCAAAATTATTGGAAAATGATCTACATAATTTGAGTGATGTAGGAATGAAATCTATAGAGGTAATTACTAAAAGTGCCATGAGGATGAAGGAATTTATTATTTCTTTACTTGAATTCTCAAAGATTGGTAATAATAAAGAAAGAAGTAGCACATCTATTATTGAATTAATTGGTGAGTTGAAAGAAGACTTATATCATTTGATTACTCAAAAAAATGCTGAAGTTATATATAAGGGTGATGAAATTGTTTGTAATGTATTCAAACAAGATCTAATCAAGTTATTCCAAAATTTAATTATAAATGGAATAAAATACACAGAAAAGGACGTCAAGCCCGTTATTATTATTGAAGGCAAAGAAAAATTAGATCATTATATTTTTTCAGTAAATGACAATGGGATTGGTATTGCTGAAGAGCATTTCGATAAGATTTTTGAAGTGTTTCAACGACTGCATACCAGAGACCAATATTCGGGAACAGGAATTGGATTGTCCTATTGTAAAAAGGTAGTTGATCTTCATAATGGTGACATTTGGTTAGAGTCTAAAATGGGAGAAGGCTCAACTTTTTGTTTTAAAATTCCCAAATAATATTTAAATGGAAAAACTCAAACGGATATTACTAATTGACGATGATGTAAACACTAATTTTTACAACAGAATTTTATTTGAACAGGCTAAAGTAAGTGATGATATTCTTGAATTTCAAAATGCTGAAAAAGGACTGGATTATTTAAAAAATGAAAACGAGGTCAGTTTAATTTTATTAGATATCAATATGCCAATCATGAATGGATGGCAATTCTTGGAAGCATATGAACAATTAAATGAAAAACAGAAGGAAGCTATAATTGTAGTTATGCTTACGTCCTCCATAAATATAGATGACCAAGAAAAGGCTGCTAAGTATGATTCAGTCAAAAAATTCATTCGCAAACCTATTAGTCCTGAATTGATTAATGAGATTTTGGAATTATTTCATGATTATGCTATATAGGAGGTAGAGCATCGTATATTAAGCTTTCATTGCAGTAAAGTTCATTGAAATAGGACTATTACACCCTATTTTTTTACCGAAAATATTCATTTCAATAGGTTTTAACTAGTTTAGCAAACCTAAGGTTTATAGGTATTAATGCATGGAAATGATAAAACGGATTGACTGCGTATTATTTGATATGGATGGTGTGATTATAGACTCGGAGCTATTACACAAAAAAGCCTATTATCAAACCTTTGAGTATCTCGGTTTGGACGTTAGTGAAGCCCTATATAAAACCCTTACTGGTTCTTCTACGATTAATGCTTTTCAAAAATTGGTTGCTCATTTTGGATTACGCCAAGACCCAGAACAACTAGTTCTACATAAGAGGCGCATATATGTAGATCTATTTGAAAATGACCCAAGCTTGCATCTTGTTGATGGAGTAGAGGATTTGATTAAATATCTACATGCTAAGGGAGTCAAAATGGTTTTGGCCTCTTCATCCGCCATGGTCAATATCAATAGAGTTTTTAAGCGCTTTGAGTTAGATCAATATTTTGAAGCAAAGATTAGTGGAGCAGACCTCGAACGCTCTAAACCTTATCCAGAAATTTTTGAAAAGGCCGCTCAATTGGGTCAAACCCCAAAAGCACATTGTGTAGTCATTGAGGATTCTGATAATGGAGTGGCTGCTGCCAATGCCGCAGGTATTTTTGTATTTGGATACAGGAATCCCCTTGCAGCAGATCAGACCCTGGCACAGGCTAATCATGTACTAGCTGACTTTGAAGAAATGAAACAGATTGTAGAGCAGACAAATCAGTAAATAGCCGTTATACTATAGCTGCCCTTTGATTTTGGAGCTGAGCATCTTTGATATACTCATCAAATTCTTTCAAACTATCCACAAATCCATTTGGTCCAATCTCAATGATTCGGGTTGCAACAGATTGAGTAAAAGTATGATCATGTGAGGTAAATAAAATATTGCCTTTGAAGTTGATCAAGGAATTATTCAATGCGGTTATGGTCTCTAAATCTAAGTGATTCGTAGGATCATTGAGCATTAGGACATTTCCTTCAGCCAACATCATGCGACTTAACATACAGCGCACTTTTTCTCCCCCGGAAAGGACATTAGACTTTTTGAATACTTCTTCACCTGAGAACAGCATTTTTCCGAGAAAACCTCTGATGTATTTCTCGTCTTTTTCAGTGGAATATTGCCTCAGCCAATCTACCAAATCTAAATCAGCTGTAAAGAAGGCAGCATTTTCTGAGGGTAAATAGGATTTAGTAACCGTTTGACCAAATTCAATAGTCCCTGAGTCAGGTTCCAAATTTCCAGCTAGGATCTCAAATAAGGCATTAATCGCTAAACTATTATCGCAAAGGAAAGTGACCTTATCATTTTTATTGATGTCAAAGTTCAATCCACTGAAATAGATTTCTCCATTGGAGGAATAACTTAGATTTCGCACAGAAAGTATCACATCTCCAACTTCACGTTCTTTATTGAATATGATAGCAGGATATCTTCTACTAGAAGGTTGAATATCTTCCACATTGATCTTTTCTAGCATCTTCTTTCTTGAAGTTGCTTGACGCGATTTGGAGGCATTAGCAGAGAATCGATCAATGAAGGCTTGTAGTTCCTTACGTTTATCTTCTGCCTTTTTGTTTTGAGCCATCTTTTGTTTCAGTGCCAATTGACTACTTTCATACCAGAAAGTGTAATTCCCAGTATAGAGTTGGATTTTACTAAAATCAATATCCACAATATGAGTACAAACAGTATCTAAGAAGTGCCTGTCGTGGGAAACTACTATGACCGTATTTTTAAAGTCCAATAAGAAATCCTCCAACCAACTGATCGTATGAATATCTAGGTCATTCGTTGGCTCATCGAGTATTAGGATATCTGGTTCTCCAAAAAGCGCCTGTGCTAAGAGGATTCGGACCTTTTGGTTACCATCCATATCTTTCATCAACTTGTAATGATCGTCCTCATGGATCCGCATTCCACTCAATAATGCCGCAGCATCAGGTTCAGCATTCCAACCATCCATTTCTGCGAATTCACCCTCCAGTTCACTCGCTCTTATGCCATCTGCTTCGCTGAAGTCTGCCTTAGCATAGATAGCATCTTTTTCTTGCATGATGTTCCATAATTTTTCATGGCCCATCAATACCGTATTTAATACCGTTACCTCATCATATTCATAGTGATTCTGCT
>CAXQNQ010000137.1:0-5233 GCA_964225135.1 Mesoflavibacter profundi | reverse complement strand
TTGAATATTAGGGAGTCTGGTAAAAACTCTTCTAATTGATACACATTGATATCCATTCCATTTCTAAGGTCTCCATAAAGTCCGTCATAGAAATAAGGCAACATCAATATTACGGAGTCAATCTGATTTTGATTCGTAATAAATGTTGAGGGTGATTCATCTATTATGGAACTTGGTAGTAAGTTAGAATAAATACTTGCGGTAGTTCTTCCAAAAACAGGGTCAATGAAATTTCCAAATAAGAATCCACCTGGGTGTGGAGATATCGGGTTAAATGGAACATAAGTAGCTACAGAATCCCCTAGCCCTGTTATCGCTTCTAAGGTAATGGTATCTGTAAAGGTAGTACTGATTAGGTCCTGATCTAATAAATCAGATCCAATAGAGGTGGATTCATTACAGGCACTGAATGATAAAACCAAACAGGTAACAACAGCAGCGAAAACAACAGAAAATTTGTTCATTTGTATTATGATGATTTAATAGAAATTATAAACCAATGAATAAAATAATTATCCATTGGTTGTATCTATTGCTCAAAAAGTTAGATCGTAATCATATTTTACCAAACCCGACATTATCTATTCGGATTCTTCTTTCACTTTTACTAATGGTTCAAAGAACTCCCAATACACAGGTAATTTGTCCTCTAGTTCAGAATCAACTTGTAATTTAGGTAGGTCTGAATCCTCAAATGTTTTTTGAGTTGCTGCATTAGTGTCTCCACTTGCTAGTACAACTGCATCTGAGTATATCATTCCACCTTTATTTAAATTGATATTGCCCGCATGGTCTTTGAAACCATCTAGATCAGCTTCGTCCAAGTTTTTCGTCAAAGATTTCTCTACGAAAGACTCTGCATCAAAGCTTCCTTCGAAAGGACTGTTATAAGCAGAATACACCACCTTAGTGTTGTCAAACAAAGGCTCATTCTTATGCGCATGTTTTAAATAAGTTGGAATTAAAGAAGTCATCCAACCATGACAATGAATTACATCAGGTGCCCATCCGAAACGTTTAACCGTTTCAATAACTGACTTACAGAAGAAGATCATTCTATCTGAATTGTCCTCGAATCCCTGACCTTTTTCGTCTTGGAAAACAGCTTTACGCTTGAAGAAGTCCTCGTTATCTAAGAAATAAACTTGCATTCTTGCTCCTGGTAAGGAAGCAACTTTTATAATCAATGGATAATCTTCATCATCAACGATGATGTTGGTTCCCGATAATCTAACGACCTCGTGAAGTCGATGTCTTCTTTCGTTGATGGTACCAAACCTCGGCATCAGAACTCTAACCTCTAAATTATTTGACTGATATAATTGTGGAAGTTTCCTTACTATTTCAGAGATTTCATTGAGTTCAGTATATGGCTGCATCTCCTGAGTTACTATTAGAACTCTTTTTTTACTCATCCCATTTCCGATTTGTGAAGAAAAGATAAAACTAAGGGCAAATATACAAAAATAAGCTGTTTTTTTGGCAGTAAAGCCTAATTAATTACGCATTACAGCCTCTGCAGAAAGGGGATAATCCTTTTTGCGTCAATCGTATATTCAAAATTAAACATGCTATTATTTAAAGGATTTAATTAATTTTGCAGCTCCATATCAAATACTTGAAAACTAAAGTAATTGTAAATGCTGGTAATAAAAAAGATTGAGGTCTTGGGCAAATACCTAAGTAAGCAGCGGGAGCTAGGAAATAGTATTGGTTTTGTACCTACTATGGGCGCTTTGCATGAAGGGCATATTGCTTTAATCCAGGCAAGCATAAGTGCTCATGATACTACAGTCTGTTCGATATTTGTAAACCCAACTCAATTCAATGAGGTAAGTGATTTTGATGCCTATCCATCTACAATAAGTGAGGATATAAAAGTGTTAGAACAGGAGGGATGTCAAGTACTATTTCTACCTGCTGTAGATGAAATCTACCCAAAGTCGGATTATCAAAAACCAAGCTTTGATTTTAAAGGATTGGATTTGGCTATGGAGGGTGCATTTAGACCTGGACATTTTCAGGGAGTGGGAGAGGTTATTAAGCGATTTTTGGATGTATTGGATTGCGATTGTATGTACCTAGGTGAAAAGGATTTTCAGCAAGTTTTAATCATTAAAAGCGTAGTGGAACAATTTGGCTTTCGAGTTAAAGTCATTCCAGTGCCAACGCAACGTGCTTCAAGTGGACTTGCATTAAGTAGTAGGAATCTGTTATTGGGTAAAGAATATCTAGAAGTAGCCCCTGAGATTTATCAGTCCTTATTGCATGTTAAAGAAAACTTCAATGGTGTAAACCTAAATACCCTATTAGCAGATGCAAGTAATAGGATAAATGCGACCAATAAACTGAAGGTAGAATATTTAACTGCGGCAAACGCTAAAACACTGGAAGAAGTCAATCAAGAAGTACCGGAGGAAGTGGTGATTTGCACGGCTGTATGGGCAGGTAATGTTCGTTTAATTGATAATATTGTTTTGGCCAATTAACCCAATCAAGTTAAAAGAGTATGTTTATAAACGTTTTTAAATCCAAATTGCATAATGTACATGTGACTGAGGCGCGTTTAGATTATGTTGGAAGTATAACCATTGATGAAGAACTGATGGATGCGGCAAACCTGATTGCAGGGGAGCGTGTCCAAGTGGTCAATAATAACAATGGGGAACGATTGGAAACTTATGTAATAAAAGGAGAGCGGGGATCAGGCGTGATTTGTTTGAATGGTGCTGCAGCTCGTAAAGTACAAGTAGGTGATCAAGTAATAATTATTGCGTATGCTTGGTTGACACCTGAAGAAGCCAAAACCTTTGAACCTGTAGTTGTATTTCCTGCGGAAGGGAATAAACTACTATAACTAGTAGATTTGAAGAATAAGATTATAAATATCTTAAAGCCTGTTTTGTTTTTTGGGTTGGGGTCTACCATCCTATACTTAATCTATAGACAACAAAGCAATGCATTTGAGGCACAATGTGTTTTAGATGGGATTCCTTTGGAGGAATGTTCTTTGCTGGATAAGTTGATTCAAGATTTTACCTCTGCCAATTTCTTTTGGTTATTCATGGTTCTTTTAGCCTACACAATTAGTAATGTGAGTAGAACTATCAGGTGGCAAATGCTTTTGAAACCCTTGGGTATTTCTATCAAGCCTATGAATGGCTTTTTGACCATTATGTTGGGGTATTTTGCAAATCTTGGTTTCCCAAGAATTGGTGAGTTCGTTCGTGCAGGAACATTAGCTAGGTATGAAAAGCAGGAATTTGAGCGGGTTATGGGTACTGTAGTTGTAGATCGAGTAGTTGATGTATTCAGTTTACTGCTGGCTATTCTATTGACTTTTGTTTTTTGTTTTGAAGATATAAGTACTTTTCTAGACTCCATGCCGATGTCTTTTAGTGGAACAAATCTGCTGGTATTATTGGGGATATTGGGTTTACTAGGTGTTTTAGCTTTCTATTTTGTAGTAAAAAAATATCCGGATAATATTATCGTAAAAAAGATCTTGGGCTTTTTAGAAGGTGTGAAGGCAATCAAAGATATCGACCAACCCTTTTGGTTTGTGTTTCATTCCCTACTGATTTGGTTCATGTATTTTACTATGATATGGGTAGGTTTGTATGCCTTTGGAGCAACTGCACATTTAGGTGCAAGTGCAGGCTTATTACTCTTTGTAGCGGGGAGTTTGGGAATAGTTATTCCTACTCCTGGTGGAATGGGGACCTATCACGCATTGGTTGGTGCTGCGCTAACTTTTGTCTATAGTTTGAGTTCAGCTGATGGTTTTTCATTTGCAAATATCATCTTCTTCACTATACAGATTGGAGCCAATGTATTTTTTGGTGTACTAGCACTGATCTTACTTCCGATAATAAATCGAGGTACAAAAAAAGAGGTGCAATAATTGCACCTCTTTTTTTATGCTTCTTCTCCCTCTTCTTCCGGAGCGCTAGCTCGTTTTTCCAACTCTTTATTAATGTAGTAAAGACTTTGTGGTCCATTTCCAATTAATTTGACCTGGTCTAGAATATCCTTGACTAAGATTTCCTCTTCTAGTTGTTCATCGACATACCATTGAAGGAAATTCAACGTTCTAAAATCTTTTTGTTCTTGAGATACAGCTACTAGTTCGTGTATGCTTTTAGTTACTTTTTTCTCATGTTCATACACTTCTTCCAATAAAGATCTAATATCAGACCAAGATTGTTGATCTAGGGTAACATTTGGAATAATAGCTTTCCCATCCACTCCATTCAAGTATTTTACTAATTTAAGCATGTGCAAACGTTCTTCATTAGAATGTTCGTATAAAAAATTAGCACAACCACTTAAACCTTCTTGCTCACACCAATTAGCCATAGCTAGATATACAAATGATGCTTTGCATTCCATAGATATTTGATCATTCAAGGCTTGTTCAATTACGGGACTTAACATATTCTATTTTTTAATTAACACTTGAAAACAAAATTAAAAAAGATTTAGTTTAACTGTGTTTGCTATTAGTAATAATATGAAATTGCAAATGCAATAACGGATACAATTAATCCATACATGAATACTGAATAACAGATACTTAGGTATTTGTACTTTTGTGCTAGTACTTTCCCAAGGAAGTACAAATCACGTGTCATGGAGCTATACAAAAAGTCACTATCTTTTATCATTTCCATCATACCCCAATGGAAGTCTTCAATATCCATGTTATAGTAATTACCAAAAAACAACAGATTAGATCTTTTTTGCTCTATGTCAGCTCTAGTGAATTTCCCTTCTGTTACTTTTGGACGAGTAGATAGAGTAGCGAAAACTACGGCCACTAAGCAAACTGCCAAGAGGATACAGGTAGGAATAATCAGACTTGGATTTATAGAGAATTTTGGCACCAACGAAGACACTACAATAGATATAATAATTGCATTAATCGATAACATAATATTAGCCTTGTTATCTGCTATTGAGCTCAGGTTAACGTGCGTTCTGTATGTGGTTCTGTACATAGTTTCGACTCCACGACCTAAACGCACAGAATTCATCTCATCTCTGTTCTCCGTCTTCTTCTTTTTCTTTTTGATTAGGTTTAATGGTATTTTCTCCTCTGGATTGATTCTTGATTTTTGTTTGTAGAGTTGAAGCATGTGCTTTTGCTTTCTGCTCTCATAAAGGTCAGAAGCATATTTCGTATGAAAACTATGTTCTCTTAAGAAGTTAAGTTCAAATTCAATCCACTCAT
>CAXQNQ010000136.1:0-11406 GCA_964225135.1 Mesoflavibacter profundi | reverse complement strand
AAAGAAGCGGGCGAAGCAGGTGCAGATATATGGAAAAACAAAGAAGAGGGTATCTTCAAATACCCTTCCTATGTTGAAGATATCATGGGGCCGATGTGCTTTGATTATGGCTTCGGTCCTTTCCGTTGGGTTTGTACATCAGGACTAAAAGAGGACTTAGATACTACAGATAAAATAGCTGCAGATGTATTAAAGGACATGTTAAAGCATGCACCAGAAGAAATTCAAGGGCAAATGCAAGATAACATCACTTGGATTGAGGCAGCTGATCAAAATATTCCTGTGGTAGGATCTAAGTCAAGAATCCTATATGCAGATGCAGAAGGCCGAATAAAAATTGCAAAAGCTTTCAATGATGCTATTGCTGATGGTACGCTAAAAGGACCAGTGGTACTGGGTAGAGATCACCACGATGTATCTGGCACAGACTCCCCATTCAGAGAGACTTCCAATATCTATGACGGCTCTAGATTTACTGCAGATATGGCTATTCATAATGTAATTGGAGATAGCTTTAGAGGAGCTACTTGGGTTTCCATCCATAACGGTGGAGGTGTTGGCTGGGGTGAGGTCATCAATGGTGGTTTTGGTATGTTGATAGATGGTAGTCCAGATAGTGAACGTAGATTAAAGTCCATGTTATATTGGGATGTCAATAACGGTATTGCTAGAAGAAGTTGGGCTAGAAATGAAGAGGCCATTTTTGCTATCAAACGCGCTATGGACCAAAATCCAAATCTAAAAGTAACTATACCGAATCTAACAGATCAAGATCTGCTAGATAGAACGGTTAAATAACTAAGAAACCTCCAGGAGTTTTCCCGCATAAGCAAATAAACTCAACCTTTGATTATTATTTCATTTTCACCTTTGCGTTAGTATTTAGGGCTATTAACTACTGCAATAATTTCAATTTTCTTGATTAAATTGTCATACATGGAATAAGTGGGCATTTAAATACAGCCGTACCAATTGTTGAGGAAAATATGACAGTCCCTATTGATCATTTGAAACCAGGTATTTACTACCTGTCCATTCAATCCGATGAGGGTATTACTACCAAAAAGTTTATTAAGATTTAAATAAAAAAAGAGGAAGCTAAAATGCTTCCTCTTTTTTTATTTCATAGCTAGGATAATATACTGATAATCCAAAGAGCAATCATCCGAGCGTTGTATGGTAAATCCAGCTTCAATTAACTCATTCTCCACTTGATAAAGCGGCAACCGTTCACTAGCAAGCGGTTTATCTAAACCAATTCGCTTTTTCTTAAAATCAACAATGACCAGCCGATCATTAGGTTCTAAAACATCAAGTAGTTGTTTCAGGTAAGCCACCCTGTTTTCAATGTAAATGAAGGTATTCACCAATAAGACAACATCCGCTTCGCCCTTTTTCAATCCAGGAGATTCAGGCGTCGTTAAGCGTGTTTCCAAACGATCCTGAAATTCCTCCGGAACCTTAGATGCTTTGAGCTCATCAATAGTTTGTAATAAGGATTCATCAATTTCAATAGCAATAACGCGCTTCGCCTTTTCAGCTAATCTGAAAGAAAAATAACCCACTCCAGCACCAATATCTGCGATAGTTTTATCCTGTAAATCACCTAACAATTCTATCACTAGATTAGGCTTTTGCCAAACTTGACGACTCTGAACGCCATTTGCCGCAGAGCCTTCGTAAGTAATCTCTGAACTTGTTTCAGGTTCCTGAGTTTCACTAACTTCCTCTGTACATGAAGTACCTAGTACAATCACCCAACAAGTCATCCAAAAAATCCAAAAGTTCTTCATAATAGTGTTTAATATTTAGCCATCACTGACTTACACCACTCCACAACCAAATTCCTTTGATCATCCGTGAGTTTAGCTTCGCTATGCAACCAAGTGTAAGACTTCAAAGGCATTTTTCCTTCCTCTAATTCTTCTATACACTCTTCTAGTTTATGTTTCCTTTTACCAGGTGAATAGGATGCCCACTCGGAAAAATTCAAGTGTTCTTTGCCATGGTCAATATGCCCTTGAATCCAGAAATTTACTGGAGATATCTTCGCATAAGTAGGATAAGTCGTTTTATTAGAATGACAATCATAGCAAGCAGATTCGAAAATGCTAGATACAGTGGGAGAAGCTATCTCAATGTGTAATAAATCATTTGCCTCGACTATATCTCCATCATTAATTGCTGGAGAAAAAAACTGACTGATCACTAAGCCTATCAAAAGAACAGGTAATACAATCTTAAGCACTTTTTTTAGCATAGTTATTCGTTAACTTTTAATGTATAGATTGGTTAAAAACGATTCCATCTTTTTCCATACAGCGTATCCGCTGCCTCTATAATCATTTATGATAATTGAAAATACAATAGGTTTTTCATTTTTGGTGTAGAAATGCCCAGTTAAAGATCGAATACCGCGCATACTTCCCGTTTTTGCTGTTAAACGCATCGCATCAGGTGTATCTTTAAACACCTTGCTCAATGTACCTCTAACACCTGTCTGTGGCAAAGTTTGATAAAACCAAGCTCCAGTTGATTCATTAGTCAGTGCTGCATACAATACGTCAGCTAACAAGCCAGCACTTATTCGATTAGCTCGAGATAACCCTGATCCATCTTCCATATTGAATGAAGTCTGATAACCATGTTCCGAAAAATAGGTCCGCAAATATTGTACACCCTCAGCCCTACTACCAGAACCAGACTCCAGTTTACCTAAAGTCATCAAGAAGGTTTCGCAAAACATATTATCAGACTCTAGATTAGCATACTCTACTAAATGTGCCAGTGTTGGAGACTGATGTACATATAAAAGCGTTTTATCAGAAGCAGGTATATCATAATTCAATACACCTTCCCCTACATCCACTGTAATCCCAGCCTGGTTCAGCTGTCCACAGAAGTGTTTAGCATAAAAGGAAGCTGGATCAGGTATAGAACCTTTGATCGTAAAAATCCCAGAACCTGACGGTATCGTACCTTTGATCAATTTATCCCATTCTCCAGGTCCTCCATAGATATAGGCGTTGTCACCAGAATTAGCCCCTGCACAACTCAACTGATTGTTAAAAGTCAATCCATCAATAACAGGCCTTGTACCTTGAATACCTGGACGTTGACCCTTTGGCTTTTGCAAAAAATCTAGATAATATAAATTTTGATGAATATTAAAACCCCATGTTCCCGCTCCATAATAATTTCCAACATCGGATTTACTCCAACTAGATGGGATAACTGCTCCAGAAAAATATTGCGGATCTACAAGAACTGAACCACTGATCTTTTTTATGCCTGCACGTTCAATAACTCCTACGAGTAAATGATCCAATGCTTGTAAAGATAAAGCGCCAGCCACATCGGAACCTAAACTCGGATCTCCTCCCCCTCTTATGATTAAATTCCCCTCTAAAACTCCATCAGAATTAATAGAGCCCGTATGTTCTAAATAAGTTTGGTACCGATAGTCAGCACCCAATGTTGCGAGTATGGTAGACGTGACCAGTAACTTATGCGAAGAAGCAGGAATTAAGTTGACATCAGCATTATGATCCAATAAGACTTTCCCTGTTTCCGCCTCATAAAAAATCAAACTGACCGATGCAGATCGAATAGCAGGATCTTCTAAAAAACGTTGAAGACTTGCACGATCAAGGTCTTGACCAAATACACTTGGAACAAGTAGCCAAAACCAAAAAAGCATAGTCAGTTTACCTTTTATCATTTACCTGGTTATTTTACTGGAAGAACCTTTGCTGTTGCCTCGCCAAAACCAATACGTACACCATCTTTTTCACAGTAACCTTTCATGCGAACAGTATCGCCATCATGAATGAACTTCCGACTGCTTCCATCAGGCATTTCCACAGGCTTAGTACCTTTCCATGCTATTTCCAACATAGAACCAAAAGAACCTGGCTCTGGTCCACTAATAGTTCCAGAAGCACAAACATCTCCAGTATTGATATTACAACCATTGACAGTGTGATGAGCCAACTGTTGAACCATATTCCAATACATGTATTTAAAATTGGATTGGCAGACTTCTTTACTGACTCCACTTTCCGTTTCTATTTCAACAGATAAATGAATATCATAATTCTTTTGACCTGTATATTCTAAGTAAGGCAGTACAGGAGGATCTTGCACAGGGCCTTGCACTCTGAAAGGTTCTAGAGCATCCAAAGTAATAATCCAAGGTGCCATAGTTGAGGCAAAGTTTTTCCCTAAAAATGGTCCAAGTGGAACATACTCCCACTTTTGAATATCCCGAGCAGACCAATCATTAAATAAACTCAAACCAAAGATATGATCTTCGGCTGCTGCAGTGCTGACCGTATCCCCTAGTTCGGTTGGAGTACCGACTACGAAAGCCATTTCTAACTCAAAATCTAATCGAGCTGAAGGTCCATATACTGGTGCATCGGCATCTAAAGGCATGGTCTGTCCCTTAGGACGATGAATATCCTGGCCTGAGACAATAATTGAAGATGCCCGACCATGGTATCCAACGGGAATGTGTTTCCAATTGGGCAATAAGGCATTATTTGGATCTCTAAACATGGTACCCACATTTCGGGCATGCTCCATACTAGAGTAAAAATCAGTATAATCCCCCACTTGAACAGGTAATAGCATGTCTACTTTTTCAATTGGATGTAAAAAATGCCAGGACTGCTCTTCAAGTGCCTCGTTACCTTTTGATAATAATTCTACAATACGTTTCCTGAAAGCGCTAGTCTTTGTTCTACCAAGTGCCATAAGGGGATTTAGAGCGGCTGAACGAAAAACTTCAATAGGCATATCTAGATCATCAAATAGACTCATATCCGCCAATACTGCTAGGTCTACAACGTATTCTCCTATTGCAGTACAAATTCTAGGTTTGGGATTACTTTTCGTTTGAAATACGCCAAATGGAATATTTTGAATAGGAAAATCCGAACCTTCCGCGACTTCTACCCACGACTCTAAGTGATTTGGTACAATATACATAGGTGGTGTTTTTCCCAAATATACGCAAAGTGCCCGGAGTGATTGATTACTCGGGGCACTTTAACGCATTCATTTTTCTTTAATTTTAGTTGCCACTCATAAATAAAGCATTAGCGAACAACTGCTGCCCTCTTCTCCAAAATCCTCTGTACAAAATGTCATCAGTAAAGAAGACTATATTCCCCCTACCCATAGATTGCTCACCAATCACCATAGATTGTTTCTGTGCTTCATTAACCAAGTATCCTGCAAAACCCATTTTCACTAGGTCGTCATTGATCACACCTACATTCCAACCGTTCTCCATTTTATCGAACTGAACTGAATTGGTTTTCAATGAAAAATAGTGGTCTCCCAATCCAAAGGCTAAAGGATGACTCTCATCTAACGCTGTTCTGTATATCGCTCCTGGAACCATAGTTGGGATATAAGCCCGTTCTCTATCGCTATAGTTCATCTCTCCTCGTTTAGCATTGAACGCCAGCTTTTTAGCATCGCCCAATTGCACGCCTGGTAAATCAGCTGCACTACGAACACTATTAGCAGAACAAATCAGTTTTCCACCTTTTCTAATCCAATCTGCCAATACTTCAGATGTGGATTCATCCATTCGAACTCGACCGTCTTGAACAACCAACGTATTGTACTGTCCACTATTCAAAGCCGCAACCAAATTAGATTTATTCACCACTGTCATAGGATAATCCAGTACTTGCTCAAAATAGTACCAAGCAAAACCAAATGAATTCGGACTCAATTCATCTGTAGCCAGTAAGATTACTTCAGGCTTTTCAATCAATACAAAATTAGTAGATCCCATATCTGCACCAGATTGTGCCCAACCTGTTTCAATAGGCCAAGCTTTAGCATCCCGATCTTGGATGGCTTGCTTTACTGTAGGATACCAATCAGTATTTTTTCTATTGTCTGCTGCCATAACAAAGCAGGTACCAGGGGCAAATGTATTACCTTCAAATCGCACCTCCTTTTCTGTATATCTAACCACAACACCAGCTCTCAATAATTCACCGATCAAACTAGCATCATTTAAACAATCATATTTGATAGCTACTGCATAAGGACGCGCTGCAGGTAGCTTAGAATTATTTTGTGGCACCATGTATGGTTTATCTGAAGTGATCTTTGAATCACTTGCATATACTTCCAAGCCACGAGCATGAGGTATAGACCAAGCTGTGATATCATAGGTTAACGAATCCTCCAAAACGGGATCCGGCTCAAATAAAACTTGAGTAAGGATTGCTAAAGGTTGATAAGCTGAAACAAGCATGTCTCCTGCCTTTAATTCAACCTCTTCCTCTTGATTGGATTGATAGCTATACATCTTAGCCTTCATATCCTTAGGTAAAGCCCAATATTCAATCCCATGCAGATCAAAATATGCAGCCAATTCTTTCAATTCTGATGCTGGATTATTAGCTGAAATCACATAAGATTTTAGCGCACCTGGAGGATTAGAAGAGGATACACTGAAGTATTTCTTAAAATTATCATTCAACTCATCTGCATCTTCTGAACTGACTTTAACCGTAGACAGTGAAGTCGTATAGTGATGATCAATACGGTCTTGTAGGGTAAGTGTATCTCCATTATCCATTTTTACTGCACGACCCGTAAAAGCGTGTCCAGCTTGCTCATAGGTCATCCCAATCGATCCATTGAAAGTAGGATAGGTATCCCCATAACTTGGGTAGAATAAATCAAATACCTCCTTGGTAAAATATAACCACTCATTGGCATCAAATTCCGAAGCACTATTTTTACCAATACGAGTTTGAAATTCATATTGCCAATCTGAAATATGCATGTGTAATGGAACGGCAGCTGGGGCAAAGTAATATGGATTATCCTTGAATTGCTCATGCACATCAGCATGTACTTGTGGCATCCATTTTTTATATAAAGCTATACGCTGCTGGGATTCAACTTGAGAAGTCCAAGCCCAATCCCTATTCAAATCAAAATAATAATGATTCAAACGCCCTCCTGGCCAAGGTTCGTAATGTTCTCTAGCTTGTAAATTAGGATTTGCCGAAGCATTCGATACACCAATATGCCAGTGAGAATACCTAGAATTTCCGTCTGGATTAACACTTGGATCTATAATAACCACTGTATTTTTTAACCACTCATCAGCATCAGATTGGTCTCCTGTAACTAGCTCATATGCAACTTGCATGGAAGCTTCTGTACCTCCGGCCTCATTTCCGTGAACGGAATAACTCAACCAAACAATAGCGATATCCTCTTCCGCTGACTCGGCATCCGAAAAACCAATCTTGGCCAAATGCTGCGTTCTAATCTCTTCTAGACGCTCTAAGTTCTCTGGAGTAGAGATAATAAATATATTCAAAGGCCTACCCTCATTGGTATAGCCATAAGGCTGCTTAATAATTCGATCTGATTCATCTACTAGATGATCAAAATAATCCACTACCCTATGATTAGGTGTGAACTGTACTCCATACATTTCTCTATGAAAGGTCTGTGGAGATTGGACTTGGCCAATACTTTGAAAAGCAAGCAATAATAGCATTGCTAATAAACTGGTTCTATGTAGCATGTATAATGGTTAACTAGTTATTAATCTTTTGCAATTTAATAAATAGCTTCAACAATCTGCTTGATCGTTTTAGAATCACCCATGGTGTAATAATGTAAACAAGGTGCGCCTTTTGCCTTAAGTTCTTTAGATTGAGCTGTGCACCACTCAATTCCTATTGCCCTAACTGCTTCAGCCGTTTTTGCAGCATGTACCTCATCTGCCAATTCTTTAGGGATATCCACATAAAAATTCCGTGGAATAGATTGAAGTTGATGACGCTTAGTAAGTGGCTTTAAGCCCGGTATGATAGGGACTTGAATCCCAATAGCCCTGCACTTATCTACAAAATCGAAATAGTGCTTGTTATCAAAAAACATTTGAGTTACGATATAATCCGCACCTGCATCCACTTTTTGCTTGAGGTACAAGATATCCATATCACCATTAGGTGACTCAAAATGTTTCTCGGGATATCCTGCTACTCCAATACAGAAATTGGTCGAAGCTCCATTTGCAATATTGGTATCCAGATAAATCCCTTGGTTCATCCGTTTGATTTGTTTGACTAAATCAATGGCATAGACATTTCCATTTGGATCTGGAACAAACTTCTTCTCAAAAGGTCTAGCATCGCCACGTAAGGCCAATACATTATTGATATTCAGAAAATTTAAATCAATCAAGGCATTCTCGGTCTCATCTATACTGAATCCTCCACAAAGCAAATGTGGAACGGCATCTACCTTATATCGATGCATAATAGCCGCACAAATCCCAACAGTCCCAGGACGTTTTCTAATAGCAATCTTTTCGTAATACCCTGAACTTTGTTTTTTATAAATGAACTCCTCCCGGTGGTAAGTCACATCTAAAAACGGAGGATTAAACTCCATTAAAGGATCTAACATATCAAATATAGCCTGCATACTTCCTCCCTTCAAAGGCGGCAGAACCTCAAACGAAACAAGGGTTTTTCCACTATTTTTTGCTAATACCTCAGTAACATACATATCTTAACTTAAAACGATTTGTTGAATTATTTTTTAAAAAAACACAAATAATTTTAGAAGGCTATTGCTTCATAAAACTTTTTGTTTTAAATTTGAATAGAACTTAAAACAAATGATTGATGAACGATTTTTCTTTAAAACCCATAGCGGCGTTTGCCAACAACCAAGGGGCTGTTATTCTAAGGAGGTTCATAAAAAAGATCTCCAACAATCAGCATCTCAAGATCTGGAACAAAAAACTTTCAGCTTATCTCGAGTTCAAAACAAAGGAACTTTGGCAAAAATTTCAAGCCCTAAGCACCTTTAAACAAATATTATTTATCACCCTTGCTTATTTAATTCTTTCGAATAAAGTTACGCTTAACATTGGTGAAGACAAACAACTAAAAGTAAACGAAATGGTAAAAATATCATCCGCAGCAATGCACAACCCAACATTAGAAGGTAATCAAATAGATTTAGTACCTGGTCCAGCTCAGAACTTTGACTATATCTTTAATATTCTACCAACTGATGATGAAAATACAATAGCTAAGAAAAAATACATCAAAAGGTTCCATAAAGTTGCGAGACAAGAGATGAAAAAATTTGGAATCCCTGCTAGTGTTAAAATGGCGCAGGCTTTATTGGAAAGTGGAGCAGGTGAATCTAAGCTTGCGGCACAGAATAATAATCACTTTGGGATCAAGTGTTTTTCCAACAAATGTACCAAAGGACATTGTAGTAACTTTCACGATGATCACCACAAAGACTTCTTCAGAATCTACCATACCTCTTGGGATAGCTGGAGAGCACACAGCAGATTTTTATCTTCGGATCGCTACAACCACCTCAAAAAGCATAAAAACGATTATAAGAAATGGGCTTTGGGTCTTAAAGAAGCAGGGTATGCAACAGACAAAAACTATCCAAACAAGTTGATTAAAATCATTGAAGACTATAATCTCTATTCCCTAGATATTTAAAGTATTCATTTTGTGTAGCTGTGCCCCATACTCATTAAGGCATAAGCTACTACAAACAAAATAAGGGAATGCATTATGAATTCTCTTGTGTATGTTCTGGGTTTCGACCGTCCAATGTTTTGGCGGTCTTTTTTATTTTGCCCCAGTTTGCATGGCCTTATCTCTAAGCCGTTTCAAGAATGGAGAAGCAAAGATAAAGTCCTGTAAAATATCATTATCACTATCCAAAACCTCTTCCTTTGTTCCTGACCAAGCTAATTCACCCAAATGTAGCAAGGCGATATTCTCGCCAATCTCCATAACAGAGTTCATATCATGGGTATTAATTACTGTGGTAATATTGTTCTCCACTGTAATATCTTGAATCAATTCATCAATGACTAAGGCAGTTTTAGGATCTAGTCCTGAATTAGGTTCATCACAAAATAGATAGGTTGGATTCAGTACTATTGATCGTGCAATTCCTACGCGTTTTTGCATACCTCCGCTGATTTCAGATGGATACTTCTTATTGGCATTCTCCAAGCCTACTCGATTCAAACAATAATCCACCCGTTTATCCTTTTCCTTCTTTGTCTTGTTCGTAAACATATCTAAAGGGAAACGTACATTCTCTTCTACTGTCATAGAATCAAATAAAGCTGAACCTTGAAACAACATACCTACGCGCATTCTAAGATCCCTAATTTGCTTCTTATCCAAAGACAAAAAATCTGTCTCATCATACATGATTTGCCCTGATGATGGGGCAAATAAGCCTACCAAGATCTTTAGCATAACCGTTTTACCAGCCCCACTCTTACCTATAATCAAGTTCGTCTTACCGGCTTCAAAGGTGTGTGAAATCCCTTTCAAGACCTCAACATCACCAAATGACTTTTTTATATTTTCAATTCGAATCATGATAAGGTATTATACCGTTAAGATTACAGCGATCAAATAATCAGACAATAGAATTAGGATATTACTAAACACAACAGCATTCGTACTCGCTTTACCCAATTCAATTGACCCTCCTTTCACGTAGTAGCCTTGAAAACAAGAAATAGTGACCAGGATAAAGGCAAAAGTATATGCCTTCACATACATCATTAATACATTGTATTCAACGAAGTATGCTCGAAGTCCACGAATATAATCTACATCCGATATGGTTCCAGTTGGCACAGTAGCCAAATACCCTCCAAGAATGGCTATAGCAGCGGCAAGAGTTACTAAGAAAGGAATAACAAATAAACCTGCGATTACTTTCGGTAATATCAAATAAGAAGCCGTATTAATCCCCATGATCTCCATAGCATCAATATGTTCCTTTTGACGCATTCCACCGATTTCCGCAGCAATATTAGACCCTACTTTTCCTGCTAATACTAGACAGGTAATGGTGGGTGCAGATTCAATTATAGCTAAATCACGAACGATATATCCGATGTAGTACATAGGTATCAGCTGGCCATCCAATTGATAAGCAAATTGTAAGGCAGCCACAGCACCCATAAAAATAGCAATCAAGGCAACAATCACTATTGAACCAACTCCTATGCTATCCATTTGACGAAGGGTCTCCTTCCAGTACATAGAAATTTTCTCAGGCCTAGAAAATGCTTGACCAAGCATTCCTAAATACTTACCAAAACTGTAGAATATATTCGATTTCATGAAGTCCTTTGTTTGTCAGCCTCAACGATAGCTCAAACTTATGAATAATTTTGCCCCAACTATAACTTCAATAAAGAAATTTGTTGATTTCCTTTTCTACCTTGATATACAAACCACTTACTACTACCTACCTGTTTGGTAAATCGCGGAACAATCTTTATACCATTATTCAATACGCTTAATTCCCGTTTATCTATGGAACCATCTTGACCCA
>CAXQNQ010000135.1:0-3425 GCA_964225135.1 Mesoflavibacter profundi | reverse complement strand
TTTGGATATAGACCAATCTATATTTGATTGCAGTAGTTCGACACTAAATAACGTAACTCTTACTGCTTTTGATGAAAGTGGAAATGAGGATACTTGTGTGGCTGAGGTGACAGTTTTAGGGATGATTTCAGATTTAACCATATCTGTTGATGGTGAAACGGCTTCCACCACTAACAATACCGCAAGCTACCAATGGCTAGACTGTGATGATGACTATGCTCCAATCGCAGGGGCTACCAATCAGAGCTATACTCCACCATCTAGTGGAAACTTCGCCCTAGAACTGACTGAAGGTGGTTGTGTAGATACCACTGCCTGTGTATATGTAGTGCCTACAAGTACCACTGACCTACAAAGCAACACCCTATCCATCTATCCAAACCCAACCCAAGATATAGTAACCATCAGCCTAGACAGTCCATCAAGAGGTATTCTAAAAGCCTATGACCTACAAGGAAGACTAATCCATAGTCAGCTTGTTCAAGGACATAGCAGGCTAGATTATAACATACAGGGAGAGGCAGGCTTGTATCTGATAGAGTTTGTAGATGAGCGTGGTGAGGTGTATGTGGGTAAGGTGGTGAAGATGTAAGGGGGTGGATCTAATCTATAATTAGTATTGTATTTGAAACATTACATCTAGTTATTTAACCCTATTTTCAAGAAGTTAGTGAGCTGCTCGATTTACCTTTTGGAGGATTTCTTTACGAAGGCTTGCCCCTTCTTACTGTTGGAATATGGCACTTTATCTACCAGCTGAAAGAATCTGCTGTTTGCTATTGCTTTTTCTATTTCTTTCGCTGATTGCTTTTTTGTCTCTTTTTTCATAAGTAAGAATATAAACGGACCATTAGGTATTGCGAATTATTTGATTTTACTTTCAAATAGATCTCTGTGTTAAATACTACACATTAAACTTAATAAAAGAATTAAATAGCTAAATCGCTTTATTGTCAAATAACATAATATTATCTCCTTCAATCAACTGTTAGTTCGTATTTTTTTCCATCCTTTAATGCATGGACATCTAGTAGGTATTCGTCAAAATTTTCATCCCAATCAGCATAATATTCCTCGTCCAAAATGGTCTCCGTAAACCTAAAAGATAATTCATCATCTTCATGATTAAAGACCAAACAAACATCATTCCAGGGCATAGCACCATCGCCACTTGTAAACCAGATAAATATATTAGCATGCAATTGAGATTGAACCTCCGGACTTCCAAAATTTAATACAGGAAACATAGCTGATGAATCCCTCTGGTAAAATCGAATTTCAACAGATCCAATTGAACAGAAATGAGCTAATAGCTCATAAGTAGAATGAAAGGTCTTTGTCATAAATAGTTGTTTCAATCCTAAGTTAGGGAATAGGTGGGGAATTAAATCTAATCCATAAAAATTGGGTATTTAAAATAAAAAAAAAGAAATAAATCCTATATCGCAACGTTATAAATATGTTCCAAATTACTTCTTGATTCTAACAGGAAGAAATAAAAATTATTGTAATTGATATGCAGAAGTTAATCATTATTCTATCCTCGATAGTCTTACCCTCATTGTCTTTCAGTCAGAAATGTAATTTAATAAATTCAATACCTCAGGAAAATGCTACAGGAGTAATTCAAGTATGCCCAAACGAGTTGTTTTTAGCATTAGGTGATACCTATCAGTATTACCCCTTAGATGACGAAGTTATTCAATATAAAATCAAGCTTTTAGATGCTAAAACATTTGAGGTTCTGAAGGAATTTATTGGACATACTAAATCAATAGAGTCTATAAGTTTTTCTCATGATTCAAAGACAATGATATCTAGCGATAGCTATGGAAAAATTATCATTTGGAATGTATCATCAGGCAATAAAATTTCTGAATTTGATAATGGATCAATATGCAGTCGCGTAAGGTTCATAAATGATGAAAAAGACTTTATGGCAATCTATGGATATGATAAAAGAGCAGTCTTATTCGATGTAAACGGGGATCAACAATTTGAAATTGTATTTGAGAGCGATGTTAGAGATTTCTTATATAATCAATTAAATGGAGAATTGATTTTCGCCTTTTATAATACTATCGAGGTTTGGTCAATAATTTCAAGAAAGCTTTTGAAGGTGATTGATTTCCCTGAAATAGATATAAGCTGCATGGAATTTAATCATAAGAACAATGACATTGGACTGGGTAGCTACAATGGTGATATTACAATATTGTCTGAAGATTTAGAATTGAAACATACACTCAAAGGACATTTTAATCCTACTCTTTCAATAAGTTTTTCTCCCGATGGTAAAAGATTAGTTTCAGGTAGTTCAGACCAAACTGTTCGATTATGGGATATTGAAAAGCAAAAGCAAATAAATCAACTTACAAATATTCATGAAGGCATTGTGCATTCTGTTGAATATTTTAAGTCCAAAAATATATTTTTTACGGGAGGGAAGAATAAGGAAGTAAAAATTTGGAAATAGCTTTTGATTATATCACATCACTATGGGAATGACCCCAATGCTATATGGAGACTACTCGGTACGAAACGATATACACTATAAAAAATATCAAAATCTATAATTATGGCACAAAGTGTAATGACATATGGTGAGTCATCTCTCTTCTTATCAAATAACTTCCAAGAATCAACAGATTACCAAGATTTCAGGTACAATATGTCAGAGCTGATATGCAGCAAGTACAAAAGCTTTAACAATATAGCCCAGGAAGGCAGGTATTACGATAGAGAGGGCTACATAATTGCTGAAAACCAATACTGCTACATTATTACTTCAGCTTACTTCGATGTTGTCTCTGTCAACTTTTGCGTAAAATACGAGGCATTTGCCTCAGGCAAAGACGGAATTGCTGAAGCTTTTATTCACAAAATACAGAATAATGTAATTAAGCTCCTTAAGGGAGGTGGATACAATGTGCTTATGCGTACTTCAAATACTAAATAAAGTATAAAATTGTTAGAGAAAGGAAATAGCTTAGAAGCTAACCAAGTTATTAATAGAAGGAGTGGCAGGCCTAAATCTGATAGAATTTTTAGGTAAGGTGGTGAAGATGTAGGGGAATAAAAAAGCACACCGAAGTGTGCCTAACTATGCTTTTCAAATCGTGTAAATACAGGCTATATGGTTCCCATTTAACTGTCTCACAACTGCCTGAAATAGGCCTATCTTAGCCTTTTTAGTGAAATTCTGTAAGAATTGCTTGACTGCATAAAACGACGAAAGCCCCTGTAGAACAGAGGCTTTTCTAGTAGCGCGAGGCGGGCTTGAACCGCCGACCTCGTGATTATGAATCACGCGCTCTAACCAGCTGAGCTACCGCGCCAAATCGGTTGCAAATATAAATTTTTGAATATCAACTTTGCAAGTTTTTTGGCTTTATTTTTTCAGCTAAATTCTTCGCAGTCCTGCT
>CAXQNQ010000134.1:0-13012 GCA_964225135.1 Mesoflavibacter profundi | reverse complement strand
TCTATCAATGCCTTATTGAAGTTGGAAAGTGTTTCTTCCGTTTCTAGATTAGGATAATCTAATTTTCATTAAGATTGGTGAATTGTTTTGCAATAATAAATTGTTATTAACTTTGTTATTAGCAATGGTTAAATTACCAACATGGCAGAAACTAATAATAAAGAGGAACGCATCATTGAGGAGGTGAAAAACATCTTCTCTGGACATTTATCAAAAATGTCTTTGCGTAAAACTCCTGAACGCTTTGCAATTCTAGAGGAAATCTATAAACGAAATGACCATTTCGATGCTGAAGCCTTGTATATTCACATGAAAAATCAGAATTACAGAGTTAGTCGTGCTACTGTATATAATACACTTGATCTTTTGGTTAATTGTGACTTGATTATCAGGCATCAGTTTGATCAAAAGTTAGCATTGTATGAAAAGAGTTATGGTTATAAGCAACATGACCACTTAATCTGTGCTGATTGTGGAAAGGTCTTAGAATTCTGTGATCCTAGAGTACAGCAGATTAAAAACATGATGGGGGATATTCTGAAGTTTAATATTACTAATCACTCACTTACCTTATACGGGAACTGTGAGAGCGAGTGTGAATCAAAAAGCAATTAAAAATTTTTCAAAAAGATAATCTAATGGGTGTTGATGTTATTTTAGGTCTTCAATGGGGAGATGAGGGGAAAGGAAAGATTGTAGATGTATTAGCCAATAATTATGACCTAGTAGCAAGGTTCCAAGGTGGACCAAATGCAGGTCACACACTAATTTTTGACGGCAAGAAATTTGTATTACATACTATACCTTCAGGCATCTTTAGGGAGGGTTTAATGAATCTCATTGGGAATGGTGTCGTAATTGATCCAATTACCTTAGAGAAAGAAATTCAAATTTTAATAGACGCTCAAGTAGATTATAAAGATCGCTTACTGGTAGCTAAAAAGGCACACCTAATATTACCGTCTCATCGTTTATTGGATGCTGCTTCCGAACAAGCGAAAGGTAAAGAAAAGATTGGTTCTACCTTAAAAGGTATTGGTCCAACTTACATGGATAAAACAGGACGAAATGGACTGCGAGTAGGCGATTTGTTTGAATCTGATTTTAAAGACAAGTATAATAGGTTAAAGTCTAAGCACTTGGGCTTAGCTGAACTTTATGGAGCGGTCGATTTTGATTTGGAGGCGGAAGAAGCTAAGTGGTTCAGTTCTTTGGAAACACTTAAGTCTTTAAATTGTGTAGACGGCGAATACTATGTTAATGAGGTGTTGAATGCAGGGAAAAAAGTATTGGCAGAAGGTGCTCAGGGATCTATGTTAGATGTAGATTTCGGAACCTACCCTTATGTTACTTCTTCCAATACAATCACATCAGGTGTTTGTAATGGTTTGGGAGTTGCTCCGCAGCGTATCAACGAGGTCATTGGGATATCTAAGGCTTATTGTACTAGAGTTGGAGGTGGGCCGTTCCCTACGGAGCTGTTTGATGAAATTGGTGAAGAAATTCAGCGTGAAGGCGGTGAATTTGGTGCTACTACTGGTAGGCCGCGTAGATGTGGTTGGTTGGATGTACCACAGTTGAGGTATACCATTATGCTTAATGGGGTAACTCAGTTAGTATTAACCAAAGTGGATGTACTTAATATATTTGAGTCATTTAAGTATGCTTCTCATTATGTTACTAAAGATGGTTCACTAAGTAAACAATTACCATTTGATTTGTGTAATTCAGATCAGCAAGTTCATTTGGAATCTGTAGTGGGTTGGCATCAAAGCTTAGAGGAGGTAACTACTCCTGACCAGATGCCAGCTGCTTTGAAAGATTATTTGAATGTATTAGAAAAGGAACTCGATTGTAAAATCTCTATCGTCTCTACTGGTCCAGAGCGCGATAAGATTATTAACATGCAATAATCAAGTTTAGTAAAGCCATAATATTATGTCTAGAATTTTATTTGTTCTACTTTTTGTTGGAACAGGGATTCATCTGTCCAATGCTCAAAATGAAATCACTCTTGAAGATCTCTGGTTGAATTACAAGTTTTATGAGCGAAGTGTACCAGGTTTCAATTTCATGAATGATGGAAGTTCCTACACTCGTTTGGAGGATGGAGTGATCAAAAAATATAGTATCCAATCTGGTGAATTTATTGAAGACATTTTTGCTTTTAAAAAAGCAGGTAAATCCGATGAAGCCGATGTATCTATGTCGGGCTATTCTTTTAGTGCAGACGAATCCAAGATTTTAGTTGAATATGAACGTGAAGGGATATACCGCCGCTCATCTAAAGCTTTTTTTTATGTTTGGGATGGCAAAAACTTTATGCCTTTATACGATCGCAATAAAGTTATGCATGCTAGTTTTAACCCTGCTGGTACGCAAGTAGCCTTTGTTTTTGAGAACAACCTATATGTTAAAGACCTAGATAGCAACAAAGTCACAGCTATAACGAATGATGGGGCATTTAATATTATCATAAATGGTTCAGCCGATTGGGTTTACGAGGAAGAGTTCGGATTCACCAAAGCTTTTCAATGGAGTCCAGATGGGAAGTTTATTGCTTACTACAAGTTTGACGAGACGGATGTGAAGGAATTCACCATGACGATATACAAAGATGAGATGTATCCAGAATATCAGACCTTTAAGTATCCAAAAGTAGGTGAACGCAATGCAACAGTGAGTATTCATGTATATGATGTAGACAATAATACCCAAGTTCAATCTGATCTTCCTGTGGATCCAGAGTTATACACTCCAAGAATCAAATGGGCAGCAGATAAGGGATTATGTGTGACTATGATGAATAGACATCAGAATGAACTAACATTAAACCTTGTCAATCCTACAACAGGATCGTCTACTGTGATTCTAAAGGAAAAGAATAAATACTATATAGATATTACAGATAATTTGACTTTCTTGGACGGGGCGTCCTCTTTTCTTTGGACCTCTGAAAAAGATGGATTTAATCACATTTATCATTATGGTATAGATGGGAAATTGATCAAACAAATCACTTCAGGAGACTGGGATGTAGCTAATTTTTATGGCTATGATCAAGATGAATCAGAATTATACTATTTATCAGCAGAAGACGGTTCCACAGAGCGCTACGTTTATGCTATCCAATTAGATGGATCGAATAAGCGTAAATTACCACAAGCAAAGGGTTGGAACACAGCACAATTCAGCTCTACCTTTGATTACTATGTACTTAGACATTCGACGAATAGCCAACCGACCACTTACGAAGTATTTAATCGTAAAGGAAAGTCTGCAAGGCTTATTGAGGTTAATGCAAGGCTGAATAGTTTGCATGAAAGTATGGATCTGCAAGCACCAGAAATAATGACCATTAAGCCTTCCAAAGGGGTAGAGTTAAATGCCTATGTGATTAAGCCAACGGATTTTGATCCGAATAAGGAATATCCACTGTTTATGTATCTATATGGTGGTCCTGGATCGCAGCAAGTAGCCAACAGATGGGGTGGAGAGAATTACTGGTGGTTTCAGATGTTAGCACAGCAGGGTTTCATTGTAGCTTGTGTTGATAATCGTGGAACAGGTGGAAAAGGTGAGGAGTTTAAAAAGATGACCTATCAGCAATTGGGTCATTATGAAACCATTGATCAAATTGATGCAGCAAAGTATTTCGGACAATTGGATTATATCGATGCGAATCGAATTGGAATATTTGGCTGGTCTTACGGTGGATATATGTCCTCTTTATGTTTGTTGAAAGGTAATGATGTGTTCAAGGCAGCAATTGCAGTGGCACCTGTTACTAGTTGGAAGTGGTATGATTCTATTTACACTGAACGATATATGCGTACCTATGCTGAGAATGAATCTGGATATCGCGATAATTCACCCGTTTATTTTGCAGATCAATTGAAAGGGAATTATCTATTGGTCCATGGTTTAGCAGATGATAATGTACACTATCAACACACTGCGGAGATGACTAGAGCGCTTGTAAATGCGAACAAGCAGTTCGATACCTATGTATATCCCAATAAGAATCATGGTATATATGGAGGACCAACGCGCTATCATTTATTCAAGAAAATGACTACTTTCTTGAATGATAAATTGATGAATGATTATTCAAGCGTAGGTGAGTAAGATTAAATTCTAGCGACCAGCTGAACGGATTTAAACATCAAAAGGTTATTATTGCTTTATAAATAGAGGATAACTGCGAAGACGGAGTGTTATGAGTAAGAAGAATAAAACCACAGAGTTTGTAAATAAGAAGGCATCTTATGAATACTTTCTAACCGATAGGTTTGAAGCAGGTATTCAGTTGCAGGGTACCGAAATAAAGTCTATTCGTGCTGGACATGTCAGTTTAACTGATGCATATTGTACATTTGATGATCCTACTAATTTGGTTGTACGTAGTTTATACATTAAAGAGTATGAGTTTGGTACCTATTCGAATCATGAGCCTAGAAGAGCGCGAAAGCTTTTATTAAAAAAGCAGGAGTTGAAAAAACTTTTGAAGCGTGTTAAAGAAAAGGGGAATACTATAGTACCGATTCGACTTTTTATTAATGAGCGTGGTTTTGCCAAACTCGAGATCGCACTTGCAACGGGTAAAAAGTCACATAACAAGAAAGATTCCATTAGGGAAAAGGATCAGAAAAGAGATATGGAAAGGATACAAAAAGGGGGCTTTTAAGCCCCTTTTTTAGTCTACATAAATTATTTCTCTTAAGAACCTCAGGCCTACTGTTATTTCAAAGGCTAGATTTCGGATATTTCTATCTCGAAGTACTACTTGTTGGCCAGTGTATGGATTGTATACTAATGGAGGATTACCGCCTCCGTACATTTCAACATACTGGTAAGACAACTCAGGAAAGGCAGAAAAATCTAATTGTAGACCAATATACTTATTGATTCTTCGTTCAAACCCACCACCTATTTGTATGCCATAATTAACAGGTCTTACATATTCATCAATTGGATCAAAAATAGCTCCAAATCCAGTTGTGGCAGCTTGCCCTAATGCTGTAGAGATAGTATATGAACCAAATACGCCCACAGTATAATACGGCGTAAAGGACTTGGATCCATTATCTAATCTCTTTTTAGCACCAAGCGCTAAAACAATATTATTGAACACATACTTTCTAGTCACATTGGTATTCAGGATATTCCCATTCAAATCAAAGAGTCGAATATTACGTTTCGCAGATCCTTTTTGACTAAAACCTATACTGGCAAAGAGTGAAGCTGGAGCATCTAGGTCATCTAAACTTTCGAAAAAAAGGCTACCGTTATAGGCAAATAATGCATCCTGATCAATATTATTCCAAGTTTGGAATCCTACGGTTGTTCCACCTTTAATACCCCAGATTGAATAATCTACATCTTGGCCTTGAAGTAAAAGGCTACTAGATAACAATAAGAGTGTAGCGAAAAGGTTTTTCATCTTTTTTTTCGTAAAATAAAAAAAGGAAGGCAATTTGCCCTCCTCTTTTTTATTTCTTAACAACAAGATTTTGACCAATCTTGATATTATTATCTAATAGTTGATTCATGGATTTGAGTGCATCAACTGTAATATTGTATCGTTTGGAAATATTGTATAAGGTATCTCCTTTGACTACTGTATGTACTTGATAAATTTCTGTGTTATTGGGTTGATCAACTTCTTCTTCCAATGGAGGTAATTCTGGTAATTCTATGGTTTCTGGAACATCAGTAGTTTCTTCAGAATCATACGTAGTTGGTAATTCTAAAGTAGTATCCTCTTCTTCTTTACTTGGATTATCTTCTTGGAAAACTTCTTCTATATGATTGAAAACCATTTCCTTTTCTTCAGCTTCTTCATCTTTCTGATCCACAACAGCATCTTGTTCTGGTTCCCATACAAAAACATCACTCTTGGGGGTATGATTATCCGAACCTATTTGAACTGTTTTAGGAGCATCTTGTGATTTTGATGTTTTACCTCTTAGACGAATCTTTTCACCAATTAGGGGTTCCGTCCCAACTTCCATTAGATTCATTTTGTACAATTTCTCTAATTGTACGCCATAAAGTTGTGCAATGAAGAACATGGATTCATCAGCTTTGACTTTGTGCCATTTCTGGGCACCACGGAAATAGGTTCTTTTACGCTGAACATAGATGATTGTACCTTTATCTAAAGCTTCATTGGCTTCATAACGATCTTCATTGAAATGCATGATACGTTTGGTACTTACATGATGTTGTTTACTGATTTCTTCTATTGTTTCAGATTCTTGTGCATATAACATCTTCACTCTATTGTTCATAATCAAGAATGAAGATTCAACTTCTGGAGCTACTGCTACTGGATTTGTTTCCTCTAATTCTTCTTCGTGGTTGATTTCAATGTGATTGATTTTGTCATATTGATCTAAGTCATATCGTTCAATCAAACCAATTAATAGCTGTGGATACTTTGGGTTAGTTGCATAGCCAGATTTTTTTAGTCCATATGCCCAACCTTTATAATCAGTAGTTTCTAGGTCAAATAACCATTGATATCTTGTTTTTTGAGGGTTATTTAGGAAGTCCGAATGTGCAATAAAGCTTTCCTCTGGATTCTTATAAACTCTAAAACAAGATTCTACCAACCTACCTCTATTATCTCTATCGTCATCATAAAGTCCTATGGTCTTGCCATCCCAATTACTCCCACATTTTATTCCAAAATGATTATTTCCTTTTGTAGCTAAGTGACTTGTACCTGCTGCCGACTCTAGTAGGCCTTGAGCTAATTTGATACTTGCTGGAACTCCTGTACGCTCCATTTCTTCTATAGCTATCTTTCTATATTTCTTTATGTAGTTCATCTGATCTTCAGCGTCATATGCTACATAATTTGCCTGAAGGGCCGTATTACCCAAAAGGGTCAGCAAGGCAAGGGTGAAAAGCAATTTTTGTTTCATGTCCTGGATTGTTTTTGGTTTTCAGGATTGCTGAATATTTCAGTCATCCAATTTTTGGTGAACGATGTTAATTTGAACGGAGATTGAGGTGTGTATGGTATATAAAGATGGGTATGTCTTTATATTTTAACTAAAGTTAATATATACGAATTAATTTTTTATAGAAAAAATCATTATTTGTTAGCTAGCATACATTTCAAAAAAATAGGGACCTGAATAGATCCCTTTTTTATAATGACTTAAGATTAAATATCTGCTATTTTTTTCAAGACTTTATATAGTCTGGTGTGTATATTGACTTCCTCAACGAAGGGGTCGTGTTCTAGATAATTGGCTGATCTAAGTTTCAGCCTAGCCACGCGACCATTCTCGTATATCTTTTCTACATACTTGACCCAAACCGCTCCATTATGTTTTACGGCATAGATTAGATTATCCTTGATCTGGTCAATCTTTTCTATAGGTTCGCATACCACAATATCACCATTCATAATTACAGGCTCCATACTATTACCATTAATAGGAAAGGATACATAATTATTGGAGGCGTTTAAATTGGGTAGAGAAAACATAGTGGATTCTTCTTGGTGGAAAGATCCAGCACCAAGAGATGAACCAGCAAATGCCTCTGTTGTGGTAAATAATATATTTCCTGAGGCTACAGGAGATTCTATTGATGCAGAAGGAATATCAAATCCAAAAGGAGATCCCGTACCTTCTAACAAATAACTCTGATTTACGCCATATTCTCTACATAGATTTCTAGCATGTGAATAGGTAATCATTCTTGGGTTTGCTTCATCCAGGTAACATCTAATGATGTGCCCATTGGCTTTTGCTCCTGTAATCCTTTTGGCAAAATCGCTGATACCTTTGCCATTTCTATCGTTTTTGATGACTTCGCCACGTTCTTCAAGAATATTAAATACTTTGATAAAACGATCGTTAAGTTCTACGCGGTCTTGCTTCATGTGTCTAGAAGAATTCTTGTTTTAGATTGTTTAACACAAAATCTAATTTAAAACTTTTTAGTTTGAAAAGCAAAAAAAATAAAACTTTTCGACACTTTTTGTTTTAAGTTGTTCGAAGAACTATTTTTGAAGGTTGCTTAATAGATTGAAATTGAGGTATTTAAAAAAATTAGGCTACTTATTTTAAGTTAACAAATCAGCGATCTTTCGATCATTAGCTAACCTAGGGACTTTGTTCTGTCCACCTAATTTGCCTTGGCTTTTCATGTAATTTCTAAATGCATCTTTAGCTAATACTTTGACTTTTAATTGTTCGAGGACCTTACCGGTTATAAGGTCATTGTAGTAGATGTTTTGCTTACACATTTCTTCATTTAGGCTCTTGGCGAACGCATGGATATCTGAAGGTGGTTGAGCAAATTCTATCAACCATTCATGGTGTGGGGCAGAACCATCAGCTGGGTTGATATTGGGCGCAACGGTAAATTCGACGATTCTTGCACTATGCTTTTGACTAGCATAGAGCATGGCCTCTTCCACTTCTTTACCTATGACATGTTCGCCAAAGGCTGAAATAAAGTGCTTGATACGTCCAGTCACTTTTATTCGATATGGCGCTACGGACACAAATTCTACTGTATCTCCGATATTATAGCCCCAGAGCCCAGCATTAGTATTTAAGATGATGGCATAATTTACTCCAAGCTCTACATCTTGAAGTGAAATTCTGGTCGGATTAGGATTATTGATTTCGTTTAAAGGAATGAACTCGAAGAAAATTCCAGATTGGACATTCAAGAGTAATCCATTGTTTTCAGCTTGATCTTGAAAGGCAATAAATCCTTCCGAAGCTGGATAGGTTTCCACACTATCTAGACGCTTACCGACTAAGTTTTCTAAGATTTGTCTGTACGGTTCAAAATTGACGCCCCCATATGTAAACACAGAATAGTTAGGGAATATATCCTTGATATGTTTTTTCCCTGTTCGGTCCAAAAGGCGTTCATAATACATCTGTACCCAAGGAGGAATACCACTGATTAAACGCATATCTTTTTGAAGGGTCTCTTCAACAATAGCATCTAGTTTGGTCTCCCATTCTTCTATACAGTTCGTTGCATAGGAGGGTAGTTGGCTCGCTTTAAGCCATGAAGGGACCATATGGTTGACAATACCTGAGAGTCTTCCTGTGTTGATCCCACCTGTTTTAGTGAGTTCTGGGCTTCCAGAAAGAAAGATCATATTGCCATCAAAAAAATCAAATTTTCCTGTTCGTGCAGCAAAGTTGAACATCGCATTACGCGCCGTACCAAAATGATTGGGGATACTTTCTTTAGTTAAGGGAATGTATTTCACCCCTGAGGTTGTGCCCGAGGTTTTAGCAAAATATTTTGGTCTTCCTTTCCAAAGAACGTTTTCTTCTCCTTGTATTATCCGATCAATGTATGGACGTAAGGCTTCATAATCATTGATTGCTACTTTTTCTTTAAATGCCTCATAAGATTTGACGTTCTGTAAACCATTTTCTTTTCCGTAGGCAGTTTGTTTTAAAGTTGACAGCAGATTTTGGAAAACTTTTTCTTGTGCTTGAATAGGGTTCGATGCCCATTTTTCAATATTGGAAGCAGTCTTTTTGGCAAAAGGGCGGATGATTGATGCTTTGATTCCCATGTTGATAGATTAAAGGTCTCCAAGTTGAGGTCTAAGGATAATATCTTCTACAACTGCTTTGGCGCTCATGCTGTAAGCTGACCAGATGGCAATGGCTATATCTTGCGCTTCCATAATACGATCTGGAGAGATATCGGATCCTGCCCAGGAGTCAGACATAGTTGCTCCTGGATGAATAGCAGATACTCTAATTTGCTTTTCTTTAAGTTCTTCCCTCAGGTTTTTTGTGAATCCATTTAATGCAAACTTAGATACACTGTAAGCCCCTCCATTATGGTAAGCATGTAGACCAGCAATTGAGCACATATTGAAGATATATGCTTTAGTTGTAGTGCTAATTAGGTGTTGAACTGCTCTTGTCAGATGGTAAGCACTCATTAAGTTAGTGTTTAGCATAAACTCCATGGCACCATCTTCCTCGTTTAAAACGCCTCCTGGAACATAGGATCCGGCATTATTAACCAATACTTCAATGGGTTGTTGGAGCCCTTTTAGGAAGGATGCAAATTCAAGTACAGATGTTTTTACGGCCAAATCGGCTTGAAAGATATAAACCTGAATTCCAAATTGGGTTTCTACCTTTGTTTTGAATTGCTCTAAATCTGATTGACTCCTAGAGCAAATAGCTAGATCAAACTGATTCTTTGCAAATGTTTCGGCTATAGCTTTGCCTAGTCCTTTAGTTGCACCTGTAATGACTGCTAACATGTTTGAATGATTATTTGGTGTGAAAATACAAAACCTAAGTGAAGTGAGGAAAGGAAAGTTGGTCTAATGAAAAAAGGCAGCCTGAAGACTGCCTTAAAATTACTTTACAAGTTTGAATTTGTATTTCAATGTTTCTGAAAGCGGTATGCCCGTTTCAGGATCTGTATTTCTTAAGTATATATCTATATCTATAATTTCAGACTCTTCCTTTTCTGTCGAATCAAAAACCACAGAGATTATACCTTTTTCACCAGGCTTAACTGGTGTTCTAGGGTAATCTGTAGTAGTGCATTCACAAGCAGAAACCAAATCAATGATAAGCGATTCATTACTGATATTAGTAAATTCAAATTCAGTTGTTTTGCTTTCCCCTTTTTTGACAATCCCGAAATCATGAAATCGTCTATCGAATCTCATGATGGAAGACTCTTGTTGATCATTTTGACTTGAAAAGGATTGTGCGTACCCTAAATTTCCAAAACAAAGGATCGAAACAATAAGTAAGATTAGATTCTTGGTCATAGAGTATATTGGGTTATAGGGAGACAATATTATGATTTCGTTGAATCAGTTTTCTTAGATGCACAACAAGCTCCTTTTTTTGCATCAGCCTGGCTAGCACAAGATGCTTTAGTTTCTTTTGTATCAGCAGTTGCCTTAGCTTCTCCCTTAGATGCACAACAAGAAGCAGCTTTAGCATCTTTTGAAGCACAAGAAGCTTCTGTTGTTTTTGTATCAGCAGTTGCCTTAGCTTCCCCCTTAGATGCACAACAAGAAGCAGCTTTAGCATCTTTTGATGCGCAAGAAGCTTTTTCACCTACACTACAAGAAGGCTTCTGATTAGATTCTACAAATGTTTTTGATTTATCGTCAAAGGTAACAGGTACGAAATTGTCGTTTCCTTGATTATCTTTTACAGTTTTTACAAAAGTTACAGACCCACTTTTTTTACATTCCCAAACTTGAATGTCTTCGTTTTGATCTGCAGCCTTTTTAGCTTCTTCCATTTGAGCAGCATCGATACTTGCTGTTTGCGCGGATACAAACTGAATAGAGCCGATAAGAATAAATGCGAATAGTAAAACCTTTTTCATATTTAATAGTATTTATAGCAGTAATTAGAACCTACAATTTGAGCTATTTATTTCTTAAAAATAGGGTAAATGTCCTTTTTAAAATAATTTTAACAATAGATGTATGCTGCACAACTTATTAATTTTATTTATATATGCAATAACGACAACAGCATACTTATGGATTTAAGAACCTCAATACTATCTATTTTTGCGCTTCTTTTTTGCGCCTCTTGTGCAGTGCCTTATTATACTCAAGATACTATTCCCGATGATCGCATAGAGTTTGGATATGGGGAATCCGGTGCCCCTATTGAAGCGTATGCCATTTTGAAAAATGGACAAGTGCTTGGTATGAATTCAACGCAAGACAGTTTCTTGTTGATTAAGCATCTAGAGCGTGCAGATGCAAGGGCTTTGTTTCAATTAAAAGATTCCATACGATTATTGAGTTATGATTTGTTTCAACCCAGCCAATCCTATATGTATATAACTGAAAAAGCTACAGGGACTGAACATGAACTGGCTTGGAGTAAACAAACATCAAGCGTTCCTGAATCCTTGACTTATTTCTTTGATCAATTGCTTTTGCAGACGGTTACAGAAAAAAAGACAAAGCCAATTAAAGTGTCTAAGGATAAGCATTCCACACAGCCATTTGGCTGGTAATGACTCTAGAGAGTATAGGATTTATTAACTTGAGCCAAAATAGATGCAGTGGAGGTTCAAAAAATTTTGGTTATACGATTTTCTTCTATTGGGGACATAGTGCTTTGTTCTCCAGTTATTCGTTGCTTACACCAACAACTGAATGCAGAAATTCATGTATTGACTAAAGCTCGATTTGCTTCCATAAATGAATCAAATCCCTTTGTGAAAAAGGTTTGGACCTTGGAAGAGGTGCAGCAAGACCCTAAGGCTTTGATACAGGCCAATTTTGATTTTGTAGTTGATTTGCATGTCAATATCCGATCAAAAAAGATTCAATCGTTATTGAAGCTGCCTACCTATATTTTAGATAAGATTAATGTACCCAAGTGGTTGAAAGTAAATCTAGGTTTAGATGTTTTGCCCGCAAAACATATTGTGGATAGGATGTTTGAATCCATAGAATCTTTAGGTGTACAGAATGATGGTGCAGGTTTAGATTTCTTTTTTAGACACCAAGATGCAATAGAGCAAAAATACCCCAAGCGGGGTAGTCGGATAGGTGTAGTATTAGGTGGTGCTCATGCTACTAAGCAGATTCCAAGTAGCTTGTTAGAACGGGTTTTGAAAAGGGTAGATGCTGAAATTCTATTATTAGGGGGGCCAAATGAGTATAAGGCAGCTGAACGTTTGGCGGAAAAGTTGACTGCTTTAAATTGCTGTGGAGCTACTAATTTAGAAGGTTCTGCTCAATTAATTGAAAGTTGTGATTTGGTGATTACTTCGGATACTGGCTTGATGCATATAGCTGCAGCATTAGGGAAAGATATCATAGTTCTATGGGGATCTACTATTCCTGAATTCGGAATGTACCCCTATTTAGCGGATGATAAAGGTTTGGTACAGCATTTTGAGGTGAAAGATTTGGGATGTAGACCTTGTTCTAAGATAGGATTTGAAGCATGTCCATGGGGGCATTTTAATTGTATGATGAAACAAGATGTCGATT
>CAXQNQ010000133.1:0-4880 GCA_964225135.1 Mesoflavibacter profundi | reverse complement strand
TCTGCATTGGAATCTAACCAAATATTCAAATCACTCAATAATTGCCCATCAAATGGATCTTTCATCTTAAAAGGAAAGAATAATGCCATCGGATTTTCATCCGTTGGAAGGACCTCTAAATAGTCTTCAAATTCAGCGGTTTCGTAGCCATAATAGCCCATTTCAGTCGCTGATTGATAATAGTGAGAGGTGTAATGCCTTATGGCATCATCGCCAAAGAAAGTCATATCTGAAACCGCTAAAAAATGCTGCGCTAAGGCCTCGATATCCCAATCGCCCTCAGGTAAATCACTGCAGCTATGTCCCCATTGCCAAAAGGAGAATGGGTATTCCATGACGGCATACTCAAATGCACCCTCAAAGCCCACATATTCGTAAGATACATTTGCGCCTTTACTATAGAACCTCAATAGTGGTAACAGCTCTTCTTTGCGCTCTAAAAATTGAAGTTGGGCAGCTTTTATCTTAGCCCTACAATCATCTGTCCCTACTGACTTCAGAAATGCATAGATTCGTGGTTCTTCATAAGCCCTATTGATAGGAGCAACATAAGGTACACTGACCGATACATCATCAGGATAAAAATACCGATAAAAAATAGTAGTCACCCCACCTTTACTAATGCCTGTACTGACCCATTTATTCGGGTATACCTTGTCAAATAATTCCCTCAATCGATGTAAGTCTGCCGTTACTTGTTCCAAATTCAAATACCTGTAATCCAATGAATCAGGCATACTTTCTCCAAAGTATCTATGCTCCACCAATAATTGATTAGCATTCATCAAATTAGACAACTCATATTTTCGATTCCAATCCACATTATATCCCGCGGTTACCAACACGGTTGGGCGATCAAATCCTCGGTGTGTTAAGTATATTTTTTGATTAAAATACCCCTTTGTTGTATCAGAGTGATCCAAGGGCTGACGCAGATAAATAATATATTGGTCAGGGCCTTTTGCTGGAGATATAGACACAAAGTCAAGATTTGGAAGCGCTACTAATTGAGTTTCCAACTTCTGTTTTTGCGCTTGAATCTGGCATACAATAAACAAGCAACTAATATAGGTCAATATGGTCTTCATAAATGGAATTAATGAACAACAATTAATACATCCAACTCGATAAATCTGCTCCCTTTGGAGCTACTTGATTCACTTTGTCTATATATTTTTGAACAAACATTTGGTGATAACGTAGGCGACTAATATGATTGCCATTTTCATGGTCTCCATTCCAGCAATGCTCTGCTCGATCTCCATAATCAACTTCCCCATTATAATAAGGAGCTGTTGTCTCGGTCAAAATCTCTTCTGCCAAATAAACGGCATTGTTCAAATAATAATTATCCATGTCTCCGCAATAGAGGTGTATTTTATTCTCCCAATCTTTTCCGTGCTTAGACCAATCTCGCTTCAATATATAAGCTAAATCATAATTTTCCTTCCAATACGCTGCTACATCCTTATCAATTTCGCCTGTTATCCGATCCCAAATACGCTTCGGATAACCCTCCTCTCCTATAGGCGAATAGGTCGCTTCCCAAATATCCCATTGTTGTCCAGAACGGCCTTTAGAACCCAATACCAATTCCCTATAATTCATGTCCCGAAGGGTAGCATCCACATTACCCAAATAATCCCTATGACCAGCTACCAGTGTTTTCCTGAATGGGCCTTCCTTATAATATGCATTATCGTCTTCGTAAATATTTACTAGGCAATATGCTCTAAAGTCAATGGGATCAGGACATGCAGCAAAGCACATACCGTACTCTTTAGGATATTTTACTTGTACAGCCAAGGCCTCCCAACCGCCAGTACTTCCCCCATAAACATAACGCGCCCAACCTTCGCCTATTCCTCTAAACTGATCTTCGATATAAGGAATTAACTCATAAGTAATCGCATCACCATAAGGTCCTTGCGCTTCACTATTCACCGCATAAGAATCATCGTAATACGGTGTAGGATGCTGAATCTCAATAGCTATGACCCTTGGAAAATCAGGTCCAGTCCAAGCCTTGTAAAAATCATAGGCCTCTTGTTCAACCATAATATTATATCCTTCTACATCAAAACGCTCACTATACTCCGGCTCCAAATTTGGATCCGGTGGTGTCATACTAAAACCTCCAAAATCACTTGGAAAATGTCCATGCATGATAGCCAGTGGGTACTTGACCTCTGGATGATCGGCCCATCCCTCTGGTAACAAAACATGCGCACCCAAATACATATCTCTACCCCAAAATTCACTCAACAACTCACTTTTGATCTTTACATGTTTGACATACTTCGTATCTGCAGGTTCTTCGATTGGAGGAATTTTCTGGTCAAGTTGAATATTTAAAGCAGGAAACTGTCCAGCTCTAATCTTAATAGCTTTTGGCGTAGAATACAAATTCCCAGGTGCTTTATTCCACTGCTGGCCCTCTCCTCGATCCATAGGTAATTTAACCACATGCCCGTCTACTCGGTTAAAGGTTTCATACTTGTGAAAAACCGCTTGTACTATATAATCTCCAGCAGGCAAATCGGCCATAGACTGAATGGGATATCCAAATGCTGCTCCATCAAAAGACTGATTCTCACCTGGCTTCCAATCCTCTACATCCATTCCAAAACCTTGACAGGTTTTAGAATCATCTCTCAATTGAAACCTTGGCTCAGTCTCTGCGTCATCAGAGATTAATAATATCAACCGCCCATCTAATGCTTCTTCATAATGGTCAGCTGGATATGGAAATTGAATATCCACAGTGCTAGTATCCGCCTTTTGATCTGAATTTATTGGATTCGTACAAGCATTTAGGCTTAGTAAAATGACCAAGCTAGCAAGTTGTGCATATACACTTGATTGAAAAATAGGATGTTTCATCGTTGATGGTTTGTGATTAGAATACTACATTAACAAGGCCTGAATTCGCTCTAATTTTGAACAAGTTCACCCATAAATTCTGACAGTACTTTAATCTGATTGATGGTCAATTCCATAGAATAATGATTTACAATTAGTGGACGAATTGATCCTCCCTCATATTGTAAACCAATAAAATCTACTGTACTATTCTTGTATGCCTCAAAATCGGATTTAGAGTCTATTAATGCAGCCTTCTGATTTTTCAATTGCTGAATAAGATCTTCGTGAAAAGCGTCGCTATCAGCGTCATGAGCAGCTTCTTCTTCTTGAATTCTAGCTTCTAAATAAGTCTCCAATTGAGCATAATAATCCTTAAGAATACTATCGGCAATCATATACTCATCAAAACTGCAAATGTTTAGATCAGTCTGTGTAAACAAGGTATCACAACTCAAATCCCAAGGTGGATTATTAAAGTCTATCTGCGCATGGGCAGCTGAGCTTAATATTGTAATGAAAATAATAGTAGTTAGCTTTTTCATATTTGTGTGTTAGTTTATTCAAAGAAATGTCTTATCCCAGAAAGTATACTTTGAACGGCATATGCAGCTAAAATTAAGCCCATAATCTTGCTAATAACCGTAATACCATAATTTCCAATAAACTTCTGCAAACGATTAGCAAACAATAAAATGATGCATGTAATCCCAATGACTATTAAGATCAAGACTGTAGTAATGACCTGCTGTCCAAAAGTATATAAGTGATTATCAGTCAATAAAACTACTGCCATAATAGCTCCAGGAGATGCAATTGCAGGAATAGCTATTGGAAAAATAGTGACATGTTTATAGTCTGATATTTGGCTTTTTTCCGCCTCGGGTTTACCCTCTCCAAAGATCATGGTTAAGGCGAATAAAAATAGTATGACTCCCCCAGAAATTTGAAATGCATCAAGGGTAACTTCCATCTCTTCTAAAATCAATTGTCCGACAACTACAAAGAAAAGAAGAATACCAAAAGCAACAAGTGAGGCACGAATTGCAATCTTTTTCTTATGGACTGAATCAAACTCTTTAGTAGCCTCTAAATAGACTGGTATAGCTCCTATTGGATCCATAACAGCAAAAAGAAAAAATACTATACTCAAATATTCAGCCATGTACCTCTGATTTCAAAATATAATCCCTTATAAGTTAGTGAATAAAGTCAGTAGTACCAAGACTAGATTCAAATCAAATCACTGCTCTAATCACCAGAGCAATCAGATTAATATTTTTGGTCAAAAAAAGATCCTTTTGAAGCATCTAGTCAATGTTTTCTTCTACTAATTTGCAGCTCTATTCTTACGAGCATCAATAAAACTCTTAACGAAGAAAACCATAGCAATAATTGTAGTTAAAACCATCACCCCAACACGTGCCATTGCAGCACTATCAGATCTGCCCATCGCACCTGTAAAGGCTTGAACTAAACCCAAAAGAATAATCAAAGTTAAAAGGACTGCAACATGGGCGATCACTTTATTTTCAGCTTTGACACCTTTGTTGATTAATAATAAAATTACACCTATAGCGGTTGGAATGAGCGCTGTCATGGAAGGCGTCTCAGAAGAAAAGTATCCCCATAAGGACAAAGCAATCAAGGTTACTGCATTAATAAGACTTGCTGTATGTGGTTTCATGTTTTATACTTTTAAGTTCTTGTAAATCTGAACCTTCTAAAAGTAAAACATATGGATGATATTGCCTAATCTTGATTACCTATCCTATTAAAATAATACAGATTATAATCATCAGAATTAGCCTCTATAACGTCTGTATACTTATCTCCATTGAGATCTCCACAGATTATATCATAAGTATTGAATGCATTATCACTGAGCATGACAGGTTGAAATATTTGGCCAGCCGATTCATTCAAGTACACAAAATTGGGGCTACCATAATTGCCAAACACCAAGTCCGGTGAACCATCATTATTCAAATCTGCAATATCCATAGAAAAGGTTTTCT
>CAXQNQ010000132.1:0-8138 GCA_964225135.1 Mesoflavibacter profundi | reverse complement strand
ATTTCGCCTAACTCATAATATGTATTTATGAGCATAACTTTTGAACTAAGCTTTCGGCTTAAATCCTTGTACTCAACATATCTCAATAACTCTAAAACTTTTGAAAAATCTTTTTTGTAAAAGTTTAATTGTGCTTTGGTGTAGGTGACAATATTCTCTCTATCTTTTTTATTTAAACTATCCTTATAGCTTTCAATGAACTCCTCGACCCAATCAAAATCTTTAAGTCTTAACGCAATGGTAATAACATTGAAAAAATGATTACTTGGCAGTTCATTATTTTCAAAAATCAACCGTTTTTTGAGTAAATCTTTATAAAGAATGAAATATTCCAGTTGAAATTCTTTGTGACCGGAATTGATTTTATGTGCTGTATAATTGATTGCAAAATTATACATGTCTGTTGCTTCGTCTTTTCTGAATTTACCACCATGCTCTTCCAGTAAGGATCTTAATTTAAAATAATGCTCGTGTTCATTTTGGTCCTTTAATGATCTGAAAATTTGATAGTAAATGGCAAGTTGTGGAATATCAGAATAATCATGAGACTCGATATGCGTTATAATACTACTTACTAATGCAAATTCATCCTCCGTTTTCTTTTGGGTTTTTAGACTCAATAATTGACAGTGTAACCTCAGCTTTTCTATTAAAAAGTAAGTGTCTAGGTTGAAGGAAATTTTATCTAGATTATAATCTTGAAATACATTATACTTTCTGTTTAGACTATTGATTTGTTGCTCAATTTTATAGTTGTAGAAAAAACCATCAATACTCTCTTCTTTTTGATCGGAAGAAAGCTTAAGGGCAGTTTTAATAGAACTACTGTTGAGTTTATCAAGTTTTCTCCTAGTTATACCTTGTAACAAATGAGTGGCCTTATGGGTAGGGTTGGATTCATACTCTTCTTGAGCGATAAACCGTTCAATGAGTTTCAATAAATCAGAGAAGTACTTTCGGAGGCGGATGTCATTAAAGGGTTTTTGGGTGTTTAGCTTCTCCCAAATAATTTCATCGGACCAATCTTCCTCTGGGTCTTGTTTATTGTGTTGAACTATAAGTTCAAATAATTGGATGATACCCTCATTTTTATTGAAATAAGGGGAAAGAATAAACTTTCGACACCGCAGTAATTCGGTGCTTGTAAAGCCTTCAATAACACTATATATTTTTTTGTTCCGCATAGTTTAATTAAAAATGTAATACGTATTACATAGGAAATGATAGGGTTAAGTCCAAATGTTTTCCAGCTGACCAATTTAAACAATTTTCCATAGCAGCACTAGTCGAATCCCTACTTTTAGGTACCAAACACCCACCTCATTTTCATTATAAGCAAAATATTTAAAATTCCTGCCCCAAGGTTTTTTTATATATAAATAATTATTATTTTTGAGTGTAGTATAAAACCACGAACCATGAACCTTTCTACAGTATGGAGAAGGTCGGCCTTTATAGGTTGTACCATTCTCACACTACTTCTGTGTGCATCATCCAAAACATTTGCAATTGATGTTGTAAAGATCGTTAGACTTGAAGTTCAAATCGGGCATACGCTGGATTATGAATTCTATGCGGATTTCGTGGCCTCTCCACCAGAGTTGGAATACCACAATGTAATCAATCCTTATGTGTATAATGGTGATGTAGTATTAGATCCAGATAATGGTATTTGGTATTATGGACAATCCTTCTCCGGAATGCATTTGGTTCAATACACTCCAACAGTACAACAACCTCAACGGGATACGGTATACTTAATGTTTGATCGTTTGAATGAAAACAATCAGACTGTTGAGCATATGGAGATTTTGATCTTTGATATCGTAGCACGTTCTATTGATGCGAACAAAGATTTTGCACAAACTATGATTGATGTTCCTGTCACCATTGATGTGCTTCAAAACGATATGTCTGATTATCCGAATATGCATGTAGCATTCGTATCTGTGAGCAATAGTGGTTCTTGCTCCATCAACGGAAACAATCAAGTGGTTTTTACTCCTGCTCCAGGATTTAGTGGGGTGGCAGTCTTTGAATATACAACATGCAATGATGATAACTCTTGTGATCGAGCAACCGTTTTTGTAGGTGTCGATCAACTACAGACAGATACAATAACTTATCATGCTACTGAATTTCAGGAAGTATATTTATATGATGCTCTCGAGGATTACATCTTAGTTCAAGGGGCTAATAATGGTATATTAGAGACTACCGATTTAGGAGCACTTAAATATATCGCAACACTTCCAAATACTTCTTATCAGGAGGAATTGATTTATGAGCATGTAGATAATGCTGCTATTAAAAAACACTTCTTTATTGAAGTATCCAATGCGGTAAAACCCAATGTGTTAACCCAAGAAGATAATTACTGGGTTTGTGAACAAGACTTTATTGAGTTATCCGTGTTGCACAATGATTTATTGCCATTAATGTCCTTGAATTTAGTTCAACAAGCCTCTTTAGGTGAGGTAACTTACTTAGGAAACGGTGAAATGGACTACATGGTAGATCCTGCAACTACGGCTAAGCAAAGAGATATTGCTGTATATAGAGCAGCTGCCTTCAATTGGTCTGTAATTGAATATGCAAAAATAAACTTTCACATCGATGAGTTCTTGCCACTCGATGTTACCTATAAACTTCAAACTCAAAAAGATGTGCCACTAGTGTTAGAATACAAAACACTGTTAGCTAATCCAATTGATATTTCTGTTTTAGTGGAGCCTGGCTCAGCTGGAGCGCCTGAACTGGAATTGGTAGAAGATTCCTACACATGGAATAATCAGACTTGTACAGGTGACAGAATGGTTGTATTTACGCCAATTCAAGGCATGACTTATACAGAAGAATTTGAATTATTATATAGTCCAGGTAATGGCAATTCCTATCCAATCAAGATAGAAGTGGAGGTTATTGATGAAGAAGCGGAGACTTGTATTGGTAATAATTGTGTATGGCCAGGGGATATGGATAATAATGGAGTAGTGGATGCGCGTGATTTGTTAGTACTTGGCTATGGTATTGGGTCTGCAGGTACTCCAAGAACGAGTGGATCTACAGATTGGAAAGGTCAATTTGCTGATTCATGGGTGGCACCTGTGTACGGTACACTAATTGATTATAAGTATTTAGACGCAGATGGTAATGGACAGGTTACAGCTGCTGACACTATTGCAATCATAGATAATTATAATAATTCTAGTAATATTCATCCATCCCGGATGTATGGAGTAGGGAACGTAAATGTGGATGCCAGTTATGGAGACGGATTGATGCTTGAGCGTGCACCTCTTTATATCTTCCCACATCCAGATAATCCGTATGGTGACCTCGAGATAGGGGATATTCTTCTTGCTGACATCTACTTAGGTGTGGAAGAAAATCATGCGAATAATATTCATGGAGTATCCTTTACATTGACTTATGAAACCACCCAGATGGATTCTACCTCGGTTTCTGTAGATTTTGATGCCAATTCTTGGTTTACCAATAATTCTTCTGTGCTTGAAATTACACAAGCACCTCAGAATGGGTACTTAGATGCCGCTATTACCAGAACAGCAGGAAATCCAATCTCAGGTTGGGGTAAAATTGGTCAGGCGGAGTTTATTATTATCATCGATATTGATGGTATCAAAACAGATAAATCAACTATGACCTTCCAGATGGATGATATCCAAGTTATGGACAGTGAGGGACAACTTGTTCAATACCCTGCGACTTCGTTTGAGGTTCCCATTAATACTGGAAGTTCTGCTCATATTCCACCTACCTTATTAGCATATCCTAATCCAACAGATGGATGGTTTAACCTGCATCTAAATGGAGGAATGGATAAGAAAATAGAGTCCTATGAGATTTATAATTTAGAAGGTAAGTTGATTCAACAACAAAGTGGATTGAATCAGAAATCGACAGTAATTGATTTGACGACTGCTCAAGCTGGAATATACATAGCTAAAGTGGTAACAGATCAGGGAATTGTTTTAAATAAAAAGATTGAAGTTATTCGTTAATTCTAACGATTAAGTGTAAAATCTAAAAAGCCATGCCTGTATATTAGGCATGGCTTTTTGCATTAAAAAAGCTGAACAAGTAGATTGTTCAGCCAAAAATGCTCATGGGATTATTAAAAAAATCTTAGGTATAAGATAATTAAAACGTTCCCTATTCTATGGTAATTAATCCTCCTATGTAAAAGGAGAGACTAAATTATAATCTATTCTTATTGACGATTTCTAATAATTCATCTTTATAGTTTTTACCTATTGGAAGGTTTTTGGATTGACCTTTTTCAGTTACCTCTACCATATTTCCTACTACTGCATTGATTTCGTCTAGATTCACAATATATGAACGGTGAATTCGCTTGAATATATTAGTTGGCATTCTTGCCTCTAGACTTTTCATAGTTTGTAGGGTAATCACTCGAGTATCCTTACATCTAATGATTACATAGTCTTTTAGTCCTTCAATATAGATGATGTCTGAGTAATGAATCTTTACTAGTTTCTTATCTGATTTTACAAAGACAAAATCCTCTTTTTCACCAGCTGGTCTATCTACAACTTCAGCAGTTTCAGGATTAGTACTGGAGAACAAATTTTTCATTTCTACAGCTCTGTTAACCGCCTTCATAAAACGATCCATAGGAATGGGTTTAAGCAGGTAGTCTAAAGCATCTAGTTCAAATCCTTCAATAGCATAATTTGGATATGCTGTTGTGAAAACAACCATAGGAGGGTTATTTAAAGATTTTAGGAATTCAGTTCCAGTTACTTGAGGCATCTGAATGTCCAAAAACATTAAATCAACTTCCTCACTTTGGAGCATATTATTCGCCTCTAGTGCATTAGAGCACTTAGCTACTAAATTTAATTCAGGGATTTGCTCGATATAGGTTTCTAGTATATCTCTTGCAAGGGGTTCGTCGTCTACTATAATTGTATTTAACATAGGGTAGATTTAATTTAAGTTCATTAATAATTTTATTTCGTAAGTTTTTGGAGTCTCTTTAATTTCCAACTTGTATTTATTCGGATATAAGATTTCAAGTCTTCGTTTTACATTCACTAAACCAATTCCACCACTTTTTACTTTTCGATCAATGGTAGGTAAAGCTTCTTGCTTACTATTTACTACAGAAAAGGATATTTCCTCTTCATGGATATCTAAGAAAATATGAACAAAGCCTTCTTCAATATTAGCGTTGATTCCGTGCTTGAAGCTGTTCTCAATAAATGCGATAAATATAAGAGGTGCTATTTCTTGATTTTTTATTTGTCCTTTTACATTGAGTTGGATATCAATCCCCTTGGGTTGGCGCAACATCTCAAGTTCTAGGTAATTTTGAAGAAACTTTACCTCATTTCTAAGACTTACCTTTTTTTCATTACACTCATAAAGCATATAGCGCATGAGTTCAGATAGTTTTAAAACAATTTCTGGTGCACTTTCAGATTTCTTAAGCGTTAGCGCATACAAATTATTCAATGTATTAAATAAAAAATGCGGATTGACTTGCGTTTTTAAGAATTGAAGTTCAGATTCAATGTGCTTTCTTTCTAACTCTTGTGTCTGTTGATTATTTCTAAGCCAGTCTGTAATAATCTTTAAAACGGTACTTGCACTTACTACAATAAAGGATTGAGCAAAGGCCCAATTTAAATTATGCAGGATATCATATTGGGCTAATTCATTAGAAGAAAATATGACGTAAGAAACTAATGATTGAATAGGAGTGAATATGATTACGATAATCAATAGACTACCTAGATAGGTGAAGTATTTCTTTGTCCTAAGGAAAGATGGAATTAAATAGAGTAGATTGATGTACACCAAGAGGATGTAAAATAACAGATTGATAAGCTCATTGGCTAGACCAATCCATACTTGGCTGTGACCTGAGGATAAGAGATTTAACACCAAGAATAAACTCAACCAAAATATACTGTGATAGACATAAGGGTTTGTTACCAGACCGTATATACGATTACTCCAATTATTCATACCTCTCGAAATTACAGCCTTTTATTTAAAAAATGTAGAGTAATGGATGTATGATTCACATTATCAGATTAAAAACCTGTACCATTCTATGAATACGGACTTTTAAGTTGGTAATAATTTTTATATACAATTCTTATCTTTGCCAGCGATTATTAAACTTTAATAAAAAATAACTATGAAAGCTTTTGTATTTCCTGGACAGGCATCTCAGTTTGAAGGTATGGGAAAAGATATGTATGAATCTTCAGAATTGGCACAGAAAAGATTTCATGAGGCAAATGAAATTTTAGGATTTGATATATCGAAAGTGATGTTTGAAGGTTCTGTGGAGGACCTTAAGCAGACAAAAGTTACACAACCTGCAGTTTTTCTACATTCTGTAATCAAAGCTGAAATGGCTGGGGATGGGTTTAATCCAGATATGGTTGCAGGGCATAGTTTAGGGGAGATTTCAGCCCTCGTAGCTGCAAAAGCCTTAACTTTTGAAGATGGACTTAGATTGGTTCAAAAAAGAGCTAATGCTATGCAAAAAGCTTGTGAAGCCGTTGAAAGTACAATGGCAGCAATTGTTGGTTTAGAAGATGAACAAGTTGCTGATATTTGTAATGGGATTGATGAAGTTGTAGTGGCTGCTAATTTCAATTGCCCAGGTCAAGTAGTTATCTCTGGCTCACTTAAAGGCATTGATGAAGCTTGTGCTCAATTGACAGAAGCAGGAGCGAAAAGAGCTATTGTACTTCAGGTAGGAGGAGCTTTTCATTCACCATTGATGCTTCCAGCTCAAGAAGAGTTAGAGAAAGCTATTGATGAGACTTCATTTAAAGCACCCATTTGTCCTATTTATCAAAATGTGACTGCTAAGCCTTCGAAAGATATCGAAGAAATAAAATTGAATCTTAAGAAACAATTGACTGGATCTGTACGTTGGACTGAGACCATGAAGAACATGATTGCCGATGGAGCTACTGAGTATATTGAGGTGGGTGGATCAGGTAAAGTCCTTCGAGGTTTTATTATGCGGATTGATAGACGTTTTCCAAATACAGCACTATAAGTATTTATATGACTCATTCTAAAGTCAATAGAGGTCAAATTTTGGTCGCAGATCCATTTATGGATGAACCAGTTTTTAAGCGAGCCGCCATTTTTTTGTGTGAACACAACAAAGAAGGTTCCTTGGGTTTCGTTATTAACAAGCAACTTGAATTTAAGATCCAAGACTTAGTTCTTGATTTTCCAGACTTTGATGCACATGTATATTATGGAGGTCCGGTATCCACAGATACGATTCATTATGTACACACCAAGGGTGATATTTTGGATGATTCCATTCAAATCGATCCAGGCATATTCTGGGGTGGAGATTTTAGTCGCCTGAAATTTTTGATTAAAAATGGACTAATTACTCCAAAGGATATCCGTTTTTATCTGGGTTACTCAGGTTGGTCACCACATCAATTATTGTCTGAAATCAATACAGGTTCTTGGATTGTAACAGATCTCGATTTGAATTACATATTTGCAAAGAAATGGACTGGGCTTTGGAATAAGATATTAGCTGATGCAGGTGGCAGTAAAGCGATTATTAGCAAAATGGATGATACAAACTTCAATTTAAACTAAAAATTTAAACTAAAAAAGTCCCGAATTAATGCGGGACTTTTTTATTGAGCTGCTATGGCGTTTATGGTATCTGTTTCAATCTTGGGTAACTCGATATTCAATGCTTTTAAATATTGATCTCGAATAATCATAAATGAATCTATCTCATTAGCTGGTAGTGGATCGGGAGGAGGGAAAGTTAAGGAAAGGTGGTTGACTTGTTTGCCGTTTTTCCAAAACCTAAAACAAACATGTGGACCAGTTGCCAAACCAGTAGAACCAACATAACCAATGACTTGACCTTGTTTTACATGAGAACCTCTATTGACTCCTTTAGCAAACTTTTGCATATGCAAATATTGAGTACTATAGACCTTGTCATGTTTTATTTTAATGTAATTACCGTTTACTTTAGTGTAACCTTTTTTGCTGATTATACCATCAGCAACTGCAAATATGGGTGTCCCATAAGGGGCAGCATAATCAGTTCCCAAATGAGGTTTCACCCTTTTTTGGAC
>CAXQNQ010000131.1:0-28463 GCA_964225135.1 Mesoflavibacter profundi | reverse complement strand
TGTCAACATGGAAGGGGGCATTTTAATCGTTTTGCTTATTCTAGGTTGCCAGTTCCAAAGTTCATTCTTTCTTTTCAAGAACATGGTTCCTTTATCTCTGGCTGGACCAGTAATTTGGATAAGGGCGTAGTCTTCACCTTTTGCCCAAGATTTCATCGTCATTTCTCTTGTCCAGTCAGGTCTAACTATAGTCATTTTCAATTCACTATAATTACTATTGCCTCGCATGGTCTGTTCTACTTTTTTGATGATTTCAACAGCACTTTGACCTTGGGTAGTTTTACTATTGAAGCAAAAGAAAATGAATAGTATCAGACTGGTGTTTATATATTTCATTACCTCGTTTTTATAGGAAACAATGAACTTGAATAATGGATTATCCAAGCCAAGTATTTATTTTTTCATTAGGTATAAATCTACATAATCATAATGCCTTTTGATATGAAAACACGATTGAATAGATTGAAAATTCGATGAAATTTTACTTTTTGGTATAAATCCAATGATTTGGGTATCCCGAACGATAGATCAAACTTTTTAATTGGTGTTTGGTGTAACTCGGATGGTTCGTAAGTTTTCTGAGATATGCTGCTCTCGATGTGCTGATCCATTCAACTAAACGTTGACGATCAGAGGCATTGTCTACAAATCTTTTTTCATTCAAATCAGCATCTAAGAAAGGCATTTCACTTTTAATCAATGCTTCAAAAGTAGGGGAGATTTCATCAGGAAGATATTGGTAAGCTTTACCTAAAATAAGCTTGATAGCTTGGTAGCATATCCAAATAGCTACTATCCCAAAAGAGAGTTCAGAAAAAATGAAAAAGGTAGGCAAGGAAGAGAGTTCATTGCTGAAAATGAATCTAGATAAAAAGTTGAGAATGATATAGCTTGAGTTTATAAAGGCAAGTACAAAAAGTACTTTCACAATTCGGTTGAACCAATTCAATTTGTTGACTTTCCACAAGGGGATAGATTCTTTCTTTGCGCCGGCAAATTTCACATATCTAAAGGATAAAATGATATAGGGGAAAAAGGTAATAATAAATAAAACGCCTTCAATTGGATATTGAAGGGGACCAATATTTTCTTGAAAGTTTTTGTTGCTCATACCAATTAATATGAAAATAAGGTGGGTGATTGATTGAGCAAGTGGTAAAACAAAGTGCTTAAGGTCGGAGCCCCTTAGGATATAATGTGGATATATATTGAGCTTGATGTAAAAAAAGAATAATGGACCAAGCCATAAGGTGTTCCACAATAGCGCTAAGTAAAGATTCTCTTGGTTTGAGATATTTAAAAGTACCAATCCATTCCGAATAAGTGCTAAGCCAAAGACTAAAAGAAATCCGCCTAAAAAAATATTGGACCTAAAGTTGCCCTTCTTTCTTAAGAAGTAATATACCGCACAGCTTATTGCAGCTAATGCACTGATATTAAGTAAGATGCCTCCAAAGAAGTTTAGGCTCTCTGGCATTTGTTGATTTTTTGTTTAAAACAAAATGTTGTTTTTTAAAACAATTTGGTTTAAGTTTGTAAAACAAAATGTTTTAAATATGTTATTATGAAGACTATAATTTACGAAAAAACCCTTGGGATGTTGGGCTCATTGAAGGGGTTTTTCCAAATCGTTTTCGAAAGAGTTAAAGCCTATCTAACTTGGATATTGTTATTTGTTTTGATATTTGAACCCAAAACAGAGCAAAATGGTCAAATTGTATTAACTCTACCTACATTTTCAAAACATAAACAAACATCTATTGAACAACAACAATCCGTAAGTACTTTTGGATTTGGTGGGAATCTAGCCAATATGCTACCCAAAGAAGCTCCTCAACAATCTGTTGCACATGTAGGCAATAACGTGCAAAAAAATAAGCTAAAGGCTTCTACAGTAACTATTGCTGATTGGATTAATCTAGTTTCTTCAAAAGGACTTCAAGTAGGTGAACTTGAAAAATTCGAATACTTGAAGCAGTATGCCCAAGTTTCAGTAGACGAAATGCGTATTCACCAAATTCCTGCATCTATTACTATTGCCCAAGCCTTATTAGAAAGTAATGCAGGTCGAAGTAATTTAGCCTTAAAGCACAAAAATCATTTTGGGATAAAATGCTATGACCAAGGTAATACTCAAAGTGCATGTGTTGCTTTTTATAGCGATGGACCAGCTGATCGATTTAAACATTATGACTCTGTTTGGTCCTGTTTTAGAGACCATAGTTACTTTCTAAAACGCGAGCGATATGCCGACCTTTTTGAACTGGACATCAAAAACTATGAAGGTTGGGCAAAGGGCTTGAAACGGGCAGGTTATGCTACAGATGCTGGATATGCTGAGAAATTGGTTGGTCTTATTGAGCGATGGGATTTGAATATGTTGGATTATGTAGAGTAAAAAAGTCCCGAGTATTTACTCGGGACTTTTAATTTCAACTTAATTTTATTTTCCATGTTGAATAGGAGTTGAATCTGGCATCATTTTATTTAATACAAAATAGACCGGACAAAATTTAGTAACTGGACTAATCAATTGAAGTCCACCTACTGCTAAAGCAATCCATAGAAAATCCAAATTCGCTGTGTAGAGCGTCAATCCCACGCTGATAAGATAAAGAACGCCTACAATAGCATCATGTGCCCTAATTTTTGAAATATTTTTTTCCATCATTATTGATTTTATGTAATATTAAACACTATAAATTAGCAATAACAAATTGGAAATCAATGATTTAAAGCGTCGGGATTTGATTTTTTCTATTTCGAGAAGTGATTCTTTTAATGGTATTAATAAAAAAGCCCCGACGAATGTCGAGGACTTTTTTATTTTTCTTGCTTTTCTTTTTGTTCAGATTCCTTCATGCCTTGTTTAAATTCATTCTCCAATGAATTTCTGGCAGTATTGAATTCGCGGATACCTTTTCCTATTCCTCTCATTAATTCAGGAATTTTCTTTCCACCAAATAATAAGACGATTGCTAATAATATTACAATCCATTCAGGCCCAAACGAGTTAAACAATGCTAAAATTGCTGTATTCATAACAGTTGATTTCGTTGTATTTATACAAAAATACGATTTTCTTTTAAAGGAATCTTTGAAATCGATTATTAATCTATTAATTCAGACGAAAATTTGATACTTAAGTTTAATTAAAAGCGAATTTTTCTAGGTGATTGGACAGATTTAATTAATTATTAGGCTTGGATAATCTAATATTTCAGATTAATGAATCAATTTTCTGTATTGCTCTTCAGAGCAGGTATTATTGTTTGTGGTGTATTTTAAACGATATCGAATTAGGCTATTATTAGTAAGACCGGCAAAGGAAAAAAGCAAAGCCAAGACGTGATTACTTAACCACTCTATTAGGATTATTGCTAAGGAAGTCTGCCCAACCTTTTTTTCCTTTTACTTTTTTAATCGGAGAAGATAATTCTTGGTAGTGACAAACTGCTGCGGCTAAGGCATCCGATGCATCTAAATAGTGTTCTTCGAAACTAATCTTGTAGATCATTTCTAGAGTTCGTGCAACTTGTTCTTTACTAGCATTACCATTACCGGTAATGGCTTGTTTAATCCTTTTGGGCGAGTATTCTTCAATTTCTAGTTCCATGACAGCTCCAGCAGCCATTGCAACTCCTTGGGCGCGTCCTAACTTTAACATGGATTGTACATTTTTGCCAAAGAAAGGAGCTTCAATAGCCATGTGATGTACCTTGTGCGTCTGAATCAAATAGGTGGTTCGTTGAAAAATGGTTTTGAGCTTTTCGTAGTGATTAGGTAGTTTTTGAAGGGTAAGCACACCCATTTCAAGGGGAGTCAACTGTTTTCCTGCTACTTCCAATACAGCATACCCTAGAACATTTGTACCAGGATCAATTCCTAAAATTCTGAATGGTCTTTTTTTATCTATCTTCATGCTTTACTCAAGAACAATTTTAGTCGCTTTATATGTTATAACCACAATTCGGCGAATGAAATTTGCTGCAGGGTCAATTAATTTTATGCTCCAACAATTAAAAGTACGGCATTACCTTAAAATAACCATTGGTATTATACTTTTGGTTGCTTTAATTTATCAATTTGCTCAATTGGAGTTTGGTACTGCTGAATGGGCTTTATTGCAATCGAGTTTTTATGATCGGTGGTGGCTCTTATTGCTTGCATTTCTGCTTATGCCACTCAATTGGCTTTGTGAATGTTGGAAGTGGCTGTTGTGTATGCGCAGCAAGTATACCTTAGATATAAAATCTGTTATTCGGTCTGTTTTAATGGGTGTCTCTGTTTCCCTTATTACCCCCAATCGAATGGGGGAATATTTAGGTCGAGTAGCAGGTATAGAACCAGATCAGAGAGGCGCAGGTGTAATAACTACACTGCTGGGTGGATTAGCCCAAAACTTGGTTACCTGGAGCCTAGGAATCAGCGCGGCAATCTATTTTTTGAATCAATATAGCTCCTTATATGAAAGCATAAATGTCAACTATTTGTATAGCCTTGGACTATTGATTCCTTTTGGATATGGGGCCTATTTTTATCCTAAGGTGATACAACGACTTGTAGGTAAGCTATTGCCAAACAAAGGAATATTCGGCAAAATTCAGCATGCCTTAGAGATCTTGGAAGCGCAACAAAAGCTTATGCTTCTTAGGGTCCTATTATTGTCTTTATTAAGGTATCTGACTTATACACTGCAGTATGTGCTGTTATTATACCTTTTAGGAGTGGATTGTACGCTGCTGGAATGTTTGTTCGGTATTTCACTTATATTTTTCATTCAAGCTTCTATACCATTACCTGCAGCATTAGGTATTGTAATGCGTGGTAATATTTCAGTTTTAGTTTGGGGCAGTATCTGTGGTGCTCCGGCAGCTGGTTTAGCAGCTTCCTATTTGTTATTTATAATAAACTTTAGTCTTACTTCGTTTTTAGGAGTATATTATTTCTTTCAATCAAAACTTAAATTCAAATAGGATTTTATGTTGAAAAAATGTGCTCCAATTTTAGGAATAATTACCTTTTTAATTACCTGCTTCTCCAATGTACAAGCCCAAGAAGCTTCTAATTGTGCTGTGTCAAATTCAGCCTTTCAGCCAGGAGAAGTTGTTCGTTATAAATTGTATTACAATTGGAACTTTGTTTGGGTCCCAGCTGGTGAGGTTGTTTTTTCGGTGGAAGAATCTGGAGAATTGACTAAGCTTAAAGCCATAGGCACTACCTATAAATCGTATGAGTGGTTTTTTAAGGTGCATGACAGATATGAATCTTATATCGACCCCACTACTATGCTTCCTGCCCTTTCAGTTCGGGATATTAAGGAAGGGAATTTTTCTTTGTATGATCGAGTAGAATTTGATCGAAATAAGAATTATGCACTATCTACTCGTGGTAAGGATAAGTCTAAAGCTGTGGAGAAAGATCCCATTGCTATTGAGAGCTGTGTGCATGATATGTTATCTGTGATTTACTTTGCTCGAAATCTGGAATATCCTCGTATGGCTAAAAATGAAATTATACCAGTTTCTATTTTCCTAGACAATGAGGTATATCCATTGGAGGTCAAGTACAAAGGCGTAGAAAACGAGAAAAAAATCAAAGGCTTAGGGACTTTTGAAACCTATGTATTCTCACCTGCAACTATTGCTGGAGAAGTATTCAAAGAAGGTGATCAAATGAAAGTATGGGTTAGTAAGGACAATAATCGATTACCCCTATTAATTGAATCTCCAATTGCCGTTGGATCTATTAAGGCGGTACTAATGGATTTTGATGGCTTACGTTATGCAGCTCCCAAAAATTTGAATCCATAAATTAAGTATTCCTATATAATTTGTATTTTCTTGACCAAAGCAATTCCTACTGTTTATGGTTAAGATTATATGGAAATTATTCATTGGTATCCTATTGTTTGGTGCTGGGGTTTTAGTGAGTTGGAATTTTTTCAACGCAAAGCCCCAACAAACGGAGATCTCTTCACAAATTGTAGTCAATCGAATAGAAGAAGTTTGTAAGATGGTAACGGTGGAAGGTTTTTTCTCCGAGGAGGTGGAGTACAAAGAAGAATCTGACTTTTCCAGTTACATGGATTACCTGCTCATCAAGAATTATCTACCGGTCACAGCACGTCTAAAAGTTAATGCGACCGTTCTAGTGGGCTTTGATATGAATAATATCAAAATTGATGCCTTTGAGGAAGAGCGTCGAATCGTGGTAAGTAATATTCCAGATGCTGAAATCCTATCCGTAGATCATGAAATCGCCTATTTTGAAAAGGAGGAATGGAAGTTTTTTTCTGAGTTGGATGAATCGGATTATATCTATTTAAATAAAGAGGCAGAGGCCAAGATAAGAGCAGCAGCTCAATCCTCCGATTTAATGGAAACTGCCAATAAAAATGGAAATCGAATGGTAGACATGATGCGTTTTATAGCAGAGTCCTCTGGCTGGTCCTTTGAGGTGGTTGTCCTGGATTCTTTAAATCAGCAAAACTTTGATACCTTAGAGACAAAAGAATAAGATGTTTGGAGTAAAAGCGATTGACCTTAAGGGATTAGAGGAATGGAAAGCAGCTGAAAAGGATTTTCAGTTAGTAGATGTTAGAGAATCGGCAGAACGAGAAAGCTTCAATATTGGTGGAGATTGGATTCCATTGGATGAGGTGGTAAAACTAAAAGATCAAGTTGCTCAGGATAAGCCCGTCGTATTTTATTGCAAAAGAGGTATTCGTTCTCAATTAGCGATCCAGAAATTAAAGCTAAACGGTTACAAGGGTGATTTCTATAATTTAAAGGGAGGGGTTTATTCTCTTCTGCCCTAAACAGGCCAAATCTTTTATTATTTTTTAAAAGATAGTCCTTATAGACCTCGACTTAATGAAAAAATGATATTTTTCTTTCCAGTTAAATATGCTAATTCAATATTAAAACTTTCAAATCAAAAAATATGAGTACAGGTAATACTGCTTTTTTGGATGATAATAATACGCCTGAGCGTAAAGAGCTTTTTGGACATCCAGTCGGATTATATGTATTGTTTTTTACTGAGATGTGGGAGCGCTTCTCATATTATGGTATGCGGGCATTATTCGTGCTATACCTAACTTCTTTAAATACTGGAGATAATCCAGGCTTAGGATGGACAGATGGGGAGGCATTGAAATTATATGGTTGGTACACTATGCTAGTATATGTAGCATCTATTCCGGGTGGTATTTTGGCTGATCGTGTTTTTGGACAGAAAAAAGCAGTACTCATAGGAGGTATTTTATTAGTCATTGGCCATAGTGTTTTAGCGGTAGAAGCCATGTGGGCATGGTATTCTGGTCTTGCATTTATTATTGCAGGGGTTGGTATGCTGAAACCTAATATTTCAACTATGGTTGGTGGCTTGTATAAACAGGGTGATATCAGACGTGATAAAGGTTTTACAATCTTCTATATAGGTATCAATATCGGAGCCTTCCTTTCGAGTTTAATTGTAGGATATGTAGGAGAAACCTTTGGATGGCACTATGGATTTGGATTAGCTGGTATCGGGATGGCTTTAGGTTTGATCCAATATTTGGCAGGACAAAAACATTTAGTTGGAGTGGGGGATTACTTCAAACAATCCAAATCTAAAGCTGAATTGGAAGCTATAGATAAACCACTTACCTCAATTGAATGGGATAGGATTAAAGTTCTTTTGGTTTCATTCATATTGGTTATCTTTTTCTGGGGTGCTTTCGAGCAGGCTGGGGGATTGATGAATCTGTATGCAGAATCTAATACGAATAGAATGTTTATGGGCTGGGAGATTCCTACTTCCTGGTTCCAATCTTTGAATGCATTCTTCATTATTGTTTTAGGATCATCAGTGGCCTTGTATTGGGCTAAAAGAAAGCTACAAGGTAAACTATCCACTTCTCTCTTCAAGATGATTGTTGGTTTGATTATCATGGGTACTGGATTTTTCTTTATGTCTGCTGCTTCGCTTGAGTTTGAACGGACAGGGTCTTCGGCTATGTATTGGTTGGTATTAGCGTATCTTTTCCATACTGTAGGGGAGTTATGTCTATCGCCTGTTGCCTTATCCTACATAACTAAGTTGGCACCTATGAAATATGGTGCAATCATCATGGGGGTATATTTTGCCATTACCGGACTTGGAAACAAATTGGCTGGCCTGTTAGGTGAGTCTGCAAGTACTTTTGGTGAGCTAACGATTTTCACTGGAATTGCGATTTCATGTATTATCGTTGGTCTACTCGTGCTTGCCATTAGAAAACCACTAGAACGCCTTACCCACGGAGTAGAGGATCAAGAATCATAAATCATTCATAACGGAGCTTTCTATTCATTAGAAAGCTCTAATTATACTGCTATGAAAGACATGAATAAAGAACATAAGATGTTCATTGCCCTCTTATTCGGGCAGTTAAGTATTGCTGCTGTATTTCGGTTAATAACTGACCCTGAAGTCCAGGACAAGGTCTTGGATATGTATTGGATTTTTGGGTTAATATTTATGGTTTCTTGTTACTTATTGGCGAATTGGTTTAGACAAGGCAATCAAAGATTATTAGAAGGTAGTCCAGAGGCTACAACTGGCTTATATCAGCAATTACAAACTAAGTTTATACTTCGTTTAGCCTTGATGGAAGGATCTGTTTTGGTCAATCTGGTATTGAGCTTTGTGATGCATAATGACTACTTGATGTTTAATGCCTTAGGAGGCATGATGCTATATGTATTGCTCAAACAGACACCCGAGGAAAAAGTATTCTTCGATCAGTTCAAATAAAAAAAAGGCCCGAAATCATTTCGGGCCTTTTTTTATTTACTCGTCCATTTTTCAATTTCTGGACAGGTCTTCAGATCACTGGTGATCTCTATAAAGGTATTTTTTATCGTTTTGCTTACCCAGCCATTGATATATTCATTTCGTTTTAAGTCTCCCGCAGCAGCCTGTATCTTTGAATAATCTTGAAGTAAGTTTGCTGTATGTGGATCTGTTCTGGATTGTAATTGAATGATTTTATATTGAACCTCTCCGATAGCATCATAAACTTGCATAGGGTTAGAAATCCCCATGACCTCCATGGTGTCTATAGTGAAGAAAATATCCGGCTCTAATTCATTCATCTGGAAGTAGGAGTTTTGCGACTGTGGATTAACCATACGTCCGTCATTATTATAGCTCTGCTCCTTATCTGATCCGAAATCCTTTACTGCTTGTGAAAAAGTCAATTCTCCCGATTCAATTTGCCTTCTGACCTCCATCAACTCTCTTTCTGTTTTGGCTAAATCTGCATCAGTAATCTCTGGTTTGATTAATATATGCCTAGTGTTAATGGCATTTCCTCTTCGCTCCATTAATTGAATGATGTGAAAACCAAACTCCGTTTCGACTACATCAGATAATTCTAATTCTTCTAGATTGTATGCGCTGGCTTCGAATTCAGGTACAAAAGAACCACGCTTATTCCATCCAAGGTCTCCACCGATTCGAGCTGTTCCATCCATCGAATGCTTCTTTGCTAACTCTACAAAATCTCCACCAGCTAATAATTCATCTAGAATAGTTTGAGCTTTTTCTTGTGCTTTAAGCCTTTCTTCTGGATTGACCTTTGGGTTGACTACAATTTCTCCGATTTCAACTTCTGAGTTAAAGAAAGGCAGGGAATCTAAAGGAATACTATTGAAAAATGCATTAACCTCTGAAGGAGTAACCTTTATGTCCATAGCGATTTGCGATCGCATTCTTTCAGCTAAAATTTGTGCTTCGATATCTTCTCTAAACAAAGATTTAAACTCGGATACCGACTGACCGTAATAATCTTCGAATTGTTGTTCGTCACCATTCATGTAGGCCAAAATCTGATCTACTCTGGCATCTAATTGACCTTGAATTTCATCTTCACTGACAATTAGTGAGTCCAGTTTTGCCTGATTAATCAAGAGTTTCCTAGAAATCTCACTTTCCAAAAGTATACAGTCAATATTTTCTGGTAGAGCACCCTGCTGCGCTTCAAGCTTTGCTTTTTGCTCCATAACATCTGACAGAAGGATGTATTCACCTCCAACAGTACCAATAACCTGATCGATTACCTGTGACTGCGCAAATGCAGCATGGCTCGAAAACAAAACAACAATAATTGCCCAAAGGCCTCTTCTAAATCCTCTCATCGGATAATTCATTTATAAAGTATTTAAGACTTCTCTTTTATAACAGAGTCATACAATGACACTAATCGTTGTATGTACGCACCTGATTTTTTCGAACAGCGTCTTGATATATATTTTTCTTCTTTTCGTTTAGCAGTTTCACTTTGCGTTGGTGTAGGATCACTTTTTTGGCTTGTGCTGCTGCATAATCGAATGGGGCAGTATCTCCAGCTTTGACTACATCAAACACCCTAAGTAGATAAGTGAAATTTTCTTCTTCAAAAACTTTATCCTTAGGTAGTTGATTGATTGACTTGCCCTTCAAGCTAGCCGGAAGATGTACCTCTATGCTTGAAAATTGCCTCCAGTGCATGGTATCCAATATATGGACATGGGCATATCGTTCACAATAGTCCAAGAGCAAGTTAACTTCTGCTTCTTCATTCCAAGTATCAATGAGCACATCTATGTCAGGGGATTCCGTTAATATTTTAATGAATTCTACTTTGATTAAAGGCTCTGTTTGTGTGAACTTAGCAATATTATCTTGAATATAGGCTTCTGTTTCTTCCACAGTAACAGTTGAATCTAAGAATTCATTGATTAATACTTTTTCGTAGTTGTGCAGAATTAAAGACTCCTTATAATCTTTAACCAACTCTTCAATGTCCAAATCTATGGGCATATTTTGGCTTGCTTCATGCATCAAGGAAGCATCTTGTAGCCATTTGTCAATATAGGCATTTATGAGCATGGCACTATCTTCTTTTGATATGCCACCAGGAACTAATCCCTCTATATCCTTATCATACAACTTACGATCATAGACTTCAGCGATAATATTTCCATTATCATCTTGCTCAACTGGAGTACAAGCTATGCATAAACACAAAAGTGTAAAGGCAGTAGAGTAGAAGATATTTTGTCTCAATAAAATACGCATACCATTATTTCTTATACAGACTTTTAAGTACAGCGGTATTAATTTGAACATCATAACGATCTTCTAACATGGCAATCCACTCTTTTTGTAATTGGTCTTGGTAATCAGAAATGATATATCCCTTAGCTTCGTCTATGGTTTTATTTACTGCAGGTTGAAGTGATTCAAACTTTAGAAAGCTTTGAGTTTTATCATAGGTATTGACTTCTACAGTAGTTGTAGTACCAACTTCCCATGCTAATCCTCTCACGATTTTAGCACCCTCTCTTTCGAAAGACTTATTAGTATGACTAAGTACTTCCTCTTTCTTATTGAACTTGGCTAATACTTTTTCTGCAGGTTTTTTCTTTGCATACTTAACAATCTTAGCCATTAGATCTTCATCTAGATTATTTAAAGTGTAGATCGAGGTCTCAGCGCGTTCCCTCCATTGATAACGATCCGCTATTGTCTTATGAAATTCAACCAAACCAACAGAGTCTTCGCTTGCTTTATCCCATACCTCAATTTTTGTTGCTTCAAAAAGTAGAATCCCCTCAGAATATTCTCGCATCAATGCTTTAAACTCTGGGTATTTTATAGGAAGTTGCATCTCTTCATATTTCAAAGTTTGGTCTCCTATGAAGTTGGCGAAAAGGACATCAACTGCATCACTTATCGCAGTAGCTTTTCCCATTCTAATTCTGTCTCTTGAGTTTTTCTTCAGGTACTCATTAAAATCTCCAACGGTTATCACATAGTCTTCCTTGAAAGTGACTAAGGTGTTTTCAGTACCTACATCAGTAGGTTTCCATTTGTAGGTCAAAAAATTATCCCCAAGTGTTGCTGTATATGCTTGTAAGGTCTGGGTGTTGACCACCATATTGTTTTCTTGTTGGATGCGCTTGACCATGAGGTCTTTCGCAATTTGGAAACGCGTATCTTTTTTGATGTTGGCCTGAAGCTTACCTTTTACTAAGTTGTAATCTTGTAAGCCTTTTTTGGAAATGCGCTTTACGATATGCCAACCTGATGGAGATTCGAATGGTTCTGAATACTGGCCATCTTCCAGTTCGAATACGGCATTTTCAAAGTTGATATCATACTTATTAATACCAAAGAAACCGATATATCCGCCTTTGCCTTTGGTTTTGTCATCATCAGAATAAAACCTTGCAGCATCTTTGAACTCCATACCCGATTGTAATTTCGTATATGCTTCATTAATGGTTAATTGGGCTTTCTCGTCACCTTCTCCAGATTTCTTAACCCAGATATGTGCAGCTTCAACTTCACCTCTAGCAGGACGTCTAGAACCAATTTTAACAAGGTGATATCCTGCTTCAGAACGAATTGGGCCATGGTAAACACCCAGCTCTTGTTCGTAAGCTATATTTTCTAATTCATATAATCCGTTAGGAAAAGGAGCAGATACAAATCCGACATAACCTTTATTTCGTTTGGCAGAACGATCCTCTGAGTATTTCGCAACTACTTCGTCAAAAGGTGCCCCACTTGCTAGCATGTCTTTAGCGGCCATTATTTTCTTAAATGCTGCTAACGTATCCGATGAGCCTACAGTCACCAGGATATGACTAACTTCTACATCTTGTTTAGATCGATCATAAACTTCTCGAGTAAGTTTTTCAGTAATTTCTTTATCTAAGAGATAGGAGTCGGCTAATTGTCTTTGGTAACCCTCTAATTCCTTCTTTAAGGAAGTAATCGTGTCTAACTGCATTTCTTTAGCACGAGCTACTTTTAATTTGAACTTTTTGTACAAGTCTAAATATTCGTTCACTGATCGGATGGAATAATTAGCCTCATCACCATTGGTTTTTTCGTAGATATACTGAAATTCTGAGACGCGTACTTCATCTCCATTTACAGTAAACAAGACTGGGTCCTTTTCCATTTGTGCTTGTGCGTAAAATTGGAAAAGCGTTGCAAAAAAGATTGTCAAATAAATTCTGATGGTCATCTCGGTAATATTTATTTTGATACGCTTCAAAAAATAGACTCGTAAAATTAGCAAAATCGCTTAAATTAAAGAATTGGAAATCGCCTGACTAGCACTAGTCTTGAATATATTTCCTGCGAACTCTACTGGATATATTAGTTAGAGCTTCATAGGGTATAGTTTCTAGCGCTTGCGATAGCTTTTCAAGTTCAGATGTTTGGTCAAAAATAATCACCTCATCATTCACTTGAACTTGTTGCTCCCTATTCAGATTGAGCATACACATATCCATACAAATGTTTCCTACGACAGGATATTGTTTCCCTCTAATTTTTAAGGAAAAACGCCCATTCCCGGCTTTTCTTAAAAATCCATCTGCATAACCTATACTTACTGTAGCTATCAGGCTATCCTCCTCTAATTTCCCTTGTCGATTATATCCTATGGTTTCACTAGCTTGGACTGCATGGATGGCAGTCACTCTTGCCTTAAAAGCAAAAGCTAAGTTTAGCTTTTCTTTGAAAGTGTTACTTCCACTTACACCGTATAAGCCGAGTCCTAATCGAACCATTTCAAATTGGTATTGATTAAAGCGTTCTATTCCAGCAGTATTTAGAATATGTCGATCAAATTTATGTGGTATTTGTCCATTAAGATAGCTAGTCATTGCTTCAAACCTTTGAATTTGATGCAGCGTGAAGTCATCATGATTGGCTTGATCACTACTAGCTAGGTGCGACATGGCTGATTGGAGTACGAGATTTTTAGCTTCGGCATATGATTGGATCAATGCATCTAATGTTTCTTCAGTAAAGCCCAAACGATGCATACCTGTTTCAAGCTTTAAATGGAATCCATGCTTTTTGAGGCTATGATCCGTAAGCGATTTAAAATGGTTGAACTGGCTTAAGCTGTGCATTTCTGGTTCTAGATTATATCGAATACACTGTTCCAATTCATCATTAGCTACATTAAGCACAAGTATGGGCGTTTGAATGCCTCCCTTACGTAGTTTGATCCCTTCGTCAACGTATGCTACCCCAAAATAATCTACGTATTCTTGTTCCAGCATTTTGGCAATTTCAATATCACCTCCGCCATAAGCCTCCGCTTTTATCATAACCAATAATTTAGTACTGGATTCGATGGACGCTTTATATACATTCAAGTTCTGTCGAATAGCATTCAGGTTGATTTCCAGGGTTGTTCTATGGTTCTTGGCAGCTAAAAAATCAACTAGATCCTCGAATGCAAAAGCTCTAGCACCTTTAACCAATACACTACTCCGTTCAAGTTCTCGGAGATTAAATTGTGTTTTAAATACTTCCTTTGTTGGGTAAAAGGTGCAGTCTATTAACGCCTTTTCTAAGGGTGGTTTGAGTTTGAGTATATCTGACCCTATCCCTATGAATTGATCTACTTTTGATAAAATGATGAGTTTAGCAAGCTCTGAGTAGACTTGATCAATAGCCTTAAAGTCGATTTGCATAAGATCGGATAGAATCAATACTTTTTTACCTGTTGATTGATGCCTTACTAGGTGCTGCAAGGCTACAGCTAAGGCATCTGGATCATTATTGTAGGTATCATTTATGATGCTAGATTGATACACCCCATCAATAATTTCCAAGCGCATGGGGACACTCTTGATTTGGTGTAGCCCTTGCTGAAGTTCTCCTTGAAGTTGTACAGTGGGGATGTCTTTTCTGAAATAACAATAGATCAAAATGGCTTGTAAACCATTAGAAATAGCTGCTTAATTAGTGAAAGGAAGAAGTAATGTTAATTGGTCTACTCCTTTTTTTAGGTGAATGGAAGTAACTGTTTCCTGTATGTCTACCTGAAGCAGTTGGAGAAAATTAGTATCCTTTTGACCCAATTCAATAGCTTTTGCCTCCGGACAGGACTTTTTTATTTTGGAAAAGGTGTCTTGATTTTTTTGGTAGATAAAGATGCGATCAGCTTTTTCAAGGAGTAATAGTTTTTCAGCTAACTTTTCTGATCTAGATGAAAAACCTTCATCATGAGCTGCACCTATATTGGTTAATATAGCGTGGCTAGGCTGGAGTATATCGCAAAGGATACTCATTTCTCCAACTTGGGAAATCCCCGTTTCAAAAATACCTAAGTCATGCGTCTGGTTAAGTTGAAGAATGGAAAGCGGAAGTCCAAGCTTAGAATTATAACTCTTGGGGTTTTTGCAAAGATTAAAGTGAGGCCTTAACAGTATACTCAACCACTCTTTTAAAGTGGTTTTACCATTACTTCCAGTTATGCCAATTATAGGTATTTGAAAACTTTCGCGATGGGCTTTCGCCAATTGATGGAGGGCCTCTAAACTATTTTCAACGATGATGAAAATTCCCTTAGGATTCGTCTGCTGCTGATACCATTCTTCTTGAACTAAAAAGGTCTGAATACCTTGATCATGAACAGTAGATACAAATTCGTGTCCATCATGATTCTCCCCTTTAATCGCTATAAATAGGGTGTCCTCAGATCCGATCAATTGCCTGCTATCCCAGGCTATATTACGAATTTGAACCTCCTCAGGTGGATTTGTACTTAAGGTACCTCCCGTAAGTTTTACTATGTCCTTAATGGAATAATCCAAGTGTTAAAAATTATAGGTCAAAACCAATATCTCTTCTGAAGTATTTGCCCTCAAAATTTATTTCGTTCGCCACATCCATAGATTGATTGACAGCAGCAGAAATATCTGCACCAAAGGAGGTTATTGCTAGAACCCGCCCCCCATTGGTAAGAACTTCAGCTCCTTGAGCTTTTGTTCCGGCATGGAATAATATACTTTCTGTTTTTAAATCTAAGCCTGACATCAATTTCCCTTTTTCATATGCATCAGGATAACCTCCCGATACCAACATTACGGTTGAAGCTGTTCTAGAGTCAAATTCAATTTTCTGCTTGCTTAGAGTACCATTTTTAAAAGCTGAAAAAAGATCGATGAGGTCATTTTTTAGTCTCGGAATCACTACTTCTGTTTCAGGATCGCCCATTCTACAGTTGTATTCAATAACCATGGGTTGGTCCCCTACTTTTATCAATCCAAAGAAAATAAATCCGGTGTAATGAATCCCATCTTTTTGAAGCCCTTGTATAGTGGGCTCAATAATCTCAGCTGATACTTTTTGCATTAGTGCTTTATCAACAAAAGGTACAGGTGAAATAGCCCCCATGCCTCCTGTATTGAGACCTGTATCACCTTCGCCTATACGCTTGTAGTCTTTGGCCTCTGGCAGGACTACGTAATCTGCACCATTGACTAACGCAAAAACAGAAAATTCTATTCCATCTAGAAAGTCTTCAATAACTACTTTCTCGCTGGCAGTCCCAAACTTGCCATCCAACATTTGTGCTAATTCAGTTTTTGCTTCTGCTGGATCATTTAAAATTAAAACTCCTTTCCCTGCAGCTAGACCGTCTGCTTTTAAGACGATAGGTGGTGTTAAGGTATCAATGTAGACTTGTCCTTCTGCTAGATTTGCAGCGGTAAATTCCCGATATGCAGCAGTTGGGATATTATATTTTTCCATGAATACTTTGGAAAAGGCTTTAGAACCCTCCAATTGTGAGGCTTCTGCATTTGGTCCAATGATGAGTAAATCTTTAAAAGTCTCTTTCGCCGTCAAAAAATCATAAATACCTTCTACCAAAGGGGCTTCAGGACCAACAACTAAAGTATTAATTTGCTTGTCGGTAATAAACTGTGCTATTCCTTCAAAATCTAGCACATTAAGGTCAACATTTATACCTACCTGATCCGTCCCTGCATTACCTGGGGCAATATATAAGTGCTTACAGTTTGGACTTTGAGCCATTTTCCAAGCTAGGGTATGTTCCCTACCACCACTACCAAGCAAAAGAATATTCATGTGTTTTTGTTTACAAAGATAAAAGCACTTCCCATAAGAAGAATAATTGTGGCAATAGTTTTGTTGGAATTGTAGGAATTAGGATATTAGGTTGACATTCAAGTAGCATTCCTGCTCTTTAAAAGCAAATAACAATCAAATGATTAGATATTTAACGGGTCCAATTACCTACAAAACTCCACACTATATTGTGGTTGAAGCTGCAGGCATAGGATACGAAGTAAACATTTCTATGTTTACCTATGCTAAGGTGGAACCACTCGAAAAGGTAAAAATTCTTACTTATTTACATATCAAAGAAGATAGCCATACACTTTATGGGTTTTATGAAGATGTGGAACGGCAAATGTTTACTTTGTTGATTTCAGTATCGGGCATTGGACCTAGTACTGCCCTGCAGATTTTTTCTGGTATGCGTCCAGATGAGGTTCAGCAAGCTATTCTTTCGGAGGACACGGCTGCTTTTAATCGAGTAAAAGGCATCGGACCTAAAACTGCTAAGCGCATTATTTTGGATTTGAAAGATAAGGTCAAAAAGCAATTTGGGGATGTACTTGTTAGCACTTCTAGCCCTGTCGGAAATCCAGCACGTCAGGAAGCTATCTCCGCATTGATTGCATTAGGATTTAATCGAATTGCGGTTCAGAAAGCAGTGAATAAAGTTTTAAATGATCAGCCAGATACTACTGATGCTGAGGGCATTATACGTTTTGCTTTAAAAATATTGTCATAAAGAATATATATTACAGCATTAATGAGTGAAATATATTTAATACTACAATTTATAATAGCGTATAATGATATATTCATGTTTTTGATATAGAATCTAAATGTAATTTACTTGACTTTTTTTATTCGTTAAGAGTAGACTAAAGAGTAATAAAGCAAATTGTTTGGCATTAATAATTGGAATACTTGGATTAATAATCCAATTTTGCACGCTGAATGATATACGAGAGGAGTCTATTTCTATAGTTTTAATATGAAAAAGTTTAAACTTTTATACCTGGTACTGATTGGTTCTTTTTTTATTGCCCTGGTTGAGTTAACTGCAAATAATAAGAAGCCTGAAAACCCATACGCAGATCTTTCAATAGAGAATACTGTTGTAGATACTTTTCCTGTAGAGGAACGGTATGAGGACTTTATCAACAACCCTTCATCTAATCCTTTCGATTTAGCAGACCCAAAAGATGTAGAAAAAACTATAGAATACGATCCAACTTCTAACTTATATATCGTAACCGAAAAAATCGGTGACAATTATTATAGACCACCTACATATTTAACCTTCAGCGAGTATTTAGATTATGTAGCTCAAAAACAAGAGGAAAGTTATTACGACTATCTGTTTGACTTACAAAATGGAGATGAAGAAGCTTTGAACAGTAGGGATCCAATGTCTAGGATACCAGTGGAGCAAAGTCTGATTGATCGACTATTTGGGGGAACAGATGTAGTAATTGAACCTCAAGGATCTATTGATTTACAATTAGGGGTGCGACACTCCAACAATGAAAACCCCAATATTCCTGTTACGCAACAGCGTTACACGAATATGCTTTTTGATATGAATATCCAAATGGATGTTCAAGCTAAAATTGGAGATAAGTTAGACCTCTCTTTTAATTATAATCCGCAGGCTACTTTTGATCAGGATAATCCAATGAAAATCAATTATAATACGGATAATTTTAGCGAAGACGAGATCATCAAGAAAATAGAAGCAGGAACAGTTAGTCTACCATTGAATGGAACTTTGATAAGAGGTTCGGAGGATTTAATGGGATTAAAGACAGAGTTACAATTCGGTAATTTAAGATTGACTGCTTTAGCTTCTTTAGACCGAACAGAGAAGAAGTCAATAACCATTGAGGGTGGTGCACAATTCCAAGACTTCCAAGTATATGCAGATGAATATGATGAGAATAGACATTTTTTCTTATCTCATTATAACAGAGATGTATATGAAGAGAATCTCAAGAATTTACCTCAGATTCAAACCTTGTTCAGGTTACAGCGGGTAGAAATTTGGATCACGAATTCTAGTAACCTCACACAGAGTAGCCAAACTATTAAAGAGATTGTTGCTATAGCTGACCTGGGGGAACCATCTAGGTACAATATGACCCAATCAGCATCTCAAAATCCATTCATTCAACCGCCTCTTGCTCCTATTTATACCGATATCACAGGTCAACATGGACTCCCAGATAATAATGCAAACCCTATTTATGACATCATTACTAGTAATCCAAATACTAGATTGGTAGAGTTTGCACTAGCTAATATGAGTGCTCCACCACTTAATTTTGAGCAGACTAAAGATTTTGAAAAGGTCTTAGCTAGGAAGCTGAATCCAAATGAATATTCATTTCATCCAGAATTAGGTTTTATTTCTGTAAATGTGAATGTTCGTCCAGATCAAATCCTGGCTGTATCTTATCAGTATAGTTATAAAGACAAGATTTATCAAGTTGGACAGTTTTCAGAGGATAACCCATCCACAGCAGGTAATCCTCAAGATCAAACGGTTTTATTTACGAAGCTTTTGAAAAGTACCACCCAAAGTGTCAAAGATCCTGCATGGGATTTGATGATGAAGAATGTATATAATATTGGTGCTTATCAAGCGAATAGAGATGAATTTGAATTTGATATTTTTTATCAAGACCCAGGTCGAGGCGAAAAAAGACACTTGCCAGGTTCTAGCCTAGAGGGTAAACCCTTGTTGAACGTATTTAATTTGGATCAATTGAATACTCAGGGAGATCCTCGTTCAGATGGTATTTTTGATTTTGTTGAGGGTATAACTATTCAAAGCCGTACGGGACGTGTTATATTCCCGGTCTTAGAACCATTCGGTAAATTCTTAGCAGAAGAGCTTGGGAATACTGCAGATAGCGCTGCCTTTGTGTTTCAACAATTATATGATCAACCCAAGGTAATTGCACAACAGGCTGCTAACCTTAACCGATTTTTCATGAAAGGTCGGTACAAATCGAGTATTTCTTCAGAAATATCACTTGGGGCCTTCAATGTGAAAAAAGAATCAGTAAAAGTTAGGGTAGGTTCCATCATATTGGATGAATCAGAGTATGAAATAGATGGTACCACAGGTAGACTTCGAATCTTGAATGAAGCTCGACTACTATCTGGTGCTCCCATTACTATTGACTTTGAGAATACTAGTTTGTTTAGTATCAACAATAAGACTATGGTCGGCCTAAGGGCGGATTATAAGATGAGTGATAATCTAAGTATTGGAGGTACTTATCTACACTTATTTGAACGACCTTTTACACCGAAAGTAAATCTTGGAAATGATCCAATCAACAACAAGATTTATGGTGCAGATGTGAATTATTCTACCGAATCACCATTTTTAACCAGGCTAGTAGATGGTATACCTCTAATATCTACAAAAGAGGCTTCCAGTATCAATTTTGCAGCCGAAGCAGCTTATTTGAAACCTGGTCATGCCAGAGGTATTAATGAAAATTCTGGAGCAGAAAAAGGTGGTGTTGTATATATTGATGAATTTGAATCAGCGATTTCTTTTACACAACTTGGAAGAGGTTCTGCAAATAGATGGGCCATGTCCTCCGTACCAAGAGGTATGGAAAGAAACGGATTCCCATTCTTACCAGAAGGAGAATTAATTAACGATAGATTGTCTGGCGTAAATAGGGCATTATTGTCTTGGTATCAAATTGATCCAGCATCTCGTTCGTCTAATACAACTAATCCATTCGAGGCTCAAATTACACAGCAAGAGGTCTTTAAAAATGCTACCAATGCTAATGTATTTGAAGGAGCGAACTTCCAAACCTTTGACATCTTATATGATCCAAGAACAAGAGGACCATACAACTTTGATGAACCGTCTGGCACGCAATATTCAACAGGGTTAACAGGTGTAGCACTTCGAGATCCTGAAACCCGGTGGGCAGGTATGATGCGACCATTTAATCAAAGTGATTTCATAACAGCCAACTATGAGTTTTTAGATTTCTGGGTGATGAGTCCTTTTATCTCCGATGACGGTTCGGGAACGCCATCTCCATTAGCTTCAGATAGAGAAGGAGACATATATATTCATCTAGGTTCTGTTTCAGAGGATATCTTGAGGGATTCTAGAAAGGCCTTTGAAGATGGATTGCCTGTAGATGATCCAAATAATCCAAATCCAGTTAATCCAGATGATATATTAGTTCAAACACAGTGGGGTAAAATCCCGATTAGACCCCAGATTGATCGTAGCTTTGATAATGCAACCATTGCTCAGCAAGATTTAGGTCTAGATGGTATGGTCAATGCTAAAGAGTTTGAACTTTATGAAAATTTTGTAGATAAATTCTCCGGTGCAGATAGAACCATAGTAGAGGCAGATCCATCCAATGATGATTTCTTACACTGGGATAGTTACCCAGATGGTACACCAGCACCAGATCGATATGCTAGATTCCGTTTCCCACAAGGAAATAATCAGCGTCCAAATGATGGGAACAATAATTATGCGCGTTCCGCAACCAATATTCCGGATATGGAGGATATTGATGGCGATTTTACCATGAACGAATCAGAGGCATATTTTTCCTACCGCTTACCTATTAAACATGATGGAGCTGGTGGTATTGATATGAATAATGATTATGTCATTGATAAGGTAGAAGGGTTTGATGGAAGGACTTGGTATAGAATCAAAGTACCTATTGATCCTACGAATGGTCAAGGAGAATTATCTGGATCAGTAAATGATAATTTTTCAGTGGTGGGTGAACCTAACTTAAGGTCGATCCGATACATGCGAATGGTATTCACTGGATTTAAGGATAAAACTATCTTCCGTTTTGCTCGAATGAATTTAGTTCGTTCTCAGTGGCGTAAGTATAAAGTAGAAAGTGTACTGCCTGGCATTAACCCTGGATCTGAAGAGTTAAATACAAGTTTTGATGTAACGAATGTTAACTATGATGAGAATAGTCAAAAGTTGCCATTTGGTTATGTAATTCCACCTGGAATTGCAAGAGAGCGTACCTTGGGTGCAACCAATCAACAAGCCTTTGAGGTAGAGCAGTCATTAGCTATGAATGTTTGTGATTTAAAGGCTGGACATCAAGTATCTATATTCAAGAATGCCATTTTTGATCTTCGATTTTATGAAGGCTTGAAAATGTTTGTCCATGCGGAGGCTAAACCGCAAGATCCTAGTTTACAAGACGGGGATATGAGCTTGTTTATTCGTTTTGGTTCGGATTTTACACATAACTATTACGAATACGAAAAACCATTAACACTTTCAGATGAGAATAGTGGATTGACTTCCATAGATGAAGGATATGGTCGAGAGGTCTGGCGTATTGAGAATGATTTGAAAATTGATTTTGAGTTACTCAAGCAAGTAAAATTAGAGCGAAATGCTCAAGGTGGATCGGCTACCATATCCATACCATATCCATTTGATGGATTTGAGGATTTGGTAAATGGAGGATTCATTCGTGTAAAGGGAAATCCAAACCTAGGGGATGTGAAGAGTATCCAAATTGGACTTCGAAATAATGATACGGATAAAGAAAGCCATTGTGCAGAAGTGTGGATTAATGAATTGAGAGCTTATGGCTTGAAAGAACAGGGAGGTGCAGCTGCTTTGGCTAGGCTAGATATGCAGCTTGCAGACTTTGGTGCGGTTAGTTTAGCTGGATCATATAGTTCTATTGGCTTTGGGGGATTAAATGAGTCTTTGACTGAAAGACAATTGAGCCAGATGACCGATATGAATGTATCTACCAGTTTAGAACTAGGAAAATTCTTCCCTAAAGACTGGGGAATCAATATTCCGTTCATGGCTCAGTATTCTAAAGCTGTAGAAACTCCAAAATATGATCCGTTTGATCGTGATGTAACCTTGGATGAACGTATTGATAATCTAGAACCAGGTGAGACAGAATCTGAAGTTTTGGACGTGGCTAAGAATATCACGACAATTAGCGCTATTACTTTTACGGATGTAAAAAAGGAGCGTGGTACTGGTAGTGATACTCCCTTACCATGGGACATTGAAAACTTTGCAATTTCTTACGGTAAGACTAAGATCAATCAAAGTAATTTTATCATTAAGGAAAATTCTGTGACCAGCCATAATGGGTCTTTGGATTATGCCTACTCTAATCCGGGTGTATTTGTAAAACCACTTAAATGGTTGCCGAAAAATAAGTATTTGAAATTATTCAGTGAATTTAACTTTAACCCAGTTCCAAATACATTCTCGTTCAGTACTATGATGGATCGAGAGTTTGCAGTTACTGAATATAGATTTGAAGATATAGATCCAGAGTATAAAACCTTCTTCAACAAGCATTGGTTGTGGAACAGAAACTACAACTTGAATTGGAGCTTGTCGAAAAGCTTAAAGTTCAACTATTTTGCGACGAATATGGCTGTCATTGATGAGCCAGAAGGTTATATCAAAAATAATCCTGCCAAGATTGAAGTCATCAAAGATAACTTGAGGACTATGGGGCGTAATAAGAATTTCAACCAAAGTTTGAATGTTAATTATACCCTTCCATTTAAGCATGTACCATTCTTGGACTGGATAACAACAGATATCAGTTATTCAGCTACTTATGCTTGGAGTGCTGCTTCATTGAATGTCTTAGATTTAGGTAATGTTATTCAGAATACACAGACTCGCTCTGTGAGTGGTAAATTGAATATGGTATCCTTGTATAATAAATCTGATCTACTGAAAAAAGTGAACAGTAAATCTAGAACAAGGCCAAGCACATCTAGAACTAGATCTGATCGAAGTACTCCTCCTACGAATGACGATAAGGAGGAGAAGAAAAAGAATAATGCCGAGGTAAGTAAGGGCTTAAAATTAGTATTGAGACCTTTCATGATGCTTCGAAATGTGAATTTTGAATACGGTGAAAACTTTGGTACGATCATTCCAGGCTATATGCCACAATCTGAATACTTCGGTATGTCGGAGACTTTTGATTCTCCGGGATGGGGCTTCGTTGCTGGTCTCCAACCTAATATCAATCAAGAGGATTATTACACAGAAAAAGATTACTTGTATACGAATTGGAGATGGATTAGTGAGAATCAGTTACTTAACCAACAGGTACAGCAAAACTATGGGCAAGAATATTCTGCTTCAATAGATATTGAGCCTTACAATGATTTCAAGATTGATATTGACTTGAATAGATCCTATAGTTTGTTCCACACGGAGGACTTTAGAAGAAATAACATATTGATTGACCTTGAAAATGCTATTCAGGAAGATTATGAGCACTTGAATGCTCGAGATATTGGTTCCATTACCTTGTCTTATATCACGATCAATACTATGAATAGAGATTTGGTTAGTCTATTCAAGGAATTTGAAGATAATCGGGTGATTGTTTCCCAACGACTTTACGGTTCAGCTGGGTTACATGATGATGATCAACAAGCTGCGGCGGGTTATGCAGAGGGATACGGACGAGTACAGCAGGCTGTATTAGTACCTACTTTCCTATCTACTTATACTGGGGATGATATTAATACAATTCCATTGGATCGATTTGATCCTACCAAGAATTTAGTTGATCTATTCCCGTTACCAAATTGGACGCTGAGGTATAATGGATTATCTAAACTCAAACCATTTAGTGATTTGTTTAGTCGATTTTCTATTTCACACGGATATAAGTCTACTATTACGGTAAATCAATTTGAGTCTGATTTCTATTTCAATGCGGATCAACCATTAACGAAAAAGGAAACAACATTAGATTATTATACTCAATTTGAAGTACCTGATATTGTTATTTCAGAAGCATTCAGTCCTTTATTAGGAGTCAATATTGAGACTAAAACTGGCCTTTCTACAAAAGTGGAATATAAAAAGGCAAGAAATATTCAGATGAACTTCTTAGATGGGGCGCTTAATGAGACTAGACGAGAAGACTTTACTTTTGGCTTTGGCTATCGAATCAGTAATTTCAAAATGCCATTCTTAAAAGATAATAACAGGACTAAGAAAACGGATGATAAACCAGCAAGTGCTGGTGGAGGAAGAAATAGAGGTGGTCGAGGTGGATCAAGTAGTGGTCTTAATGAGCCAGGCGATTTAAATATTTCTTTAGATATGTCGATTGCTGAGGATGAAACATATAGATTGGTATTGGATCAAGAGGTTGTAGAACCTACTCGAGGTGCAAGAAGAGTTTCTTTAAGTCCAAAAATTGAATATCAATATTCTGATGCCTTGAATTTTAGATTATTCTTTGACTATACTAGAAATGAACCTAAGGTGGGTAGTTTCCCTTCCACAGACGCTCGAGGCGGGATAGGAATTATTTTCTCATTAGTAGGGAATTAACAAAAAAGGGGCATTACGCCCCTTTTTTGTTATCATTATTTAAAAATTAGTGACCAAATAGACTTTTTTAAATATATTATGGTTCTTAAGTAATTGGTCTATTCCCATTTACATCGTATGAATAAAACTGCCTTTTACATTATCCTTATTTTAATGATTGGTTCTATCGTTGGGATCAGTGTATTACAGGTCAGTTATATTATCACATCTATTGAAATCAATAAGGAAGCTTTCGATAAAAATGTATTTGGTGCATTGAATCGAGTAGCAACTCAGCTGCAATCGGATGAAACCGATGTGTACTATAATTATGTGAATAATGGTTTTGCTTCCAAAAGTAGTACAGAAAATATTCCTGAGAGTGTAGACTTTAAAACAGAAAAGGGCGCTCTTCAAATGGAATTAGATAGTACTGCAGATGATCGTGAAGCGGATTTAAATGCTAAACTAATCAAAGAAGTCCAAGAAGAATTAGAAAATAGAAATTCCACACCAATTGCCGATAGAATCAATCTCGAGTTGTTAGATAATTACTTAAGAGATGCGCTTCAGAATAATGAAGTGAATATTCCTTACACCTATGGAGTGTATTCCAACTCAAAAAAGAAGTTTGTGATTGAGGATGGGCATTTCTTAGTTATTGACGATGCACCTCAGAGCTCCATGAAAATGGGATTTGACAATTTGTTTCATTCCAAGTATAAAGTCAATTTATACACTTTATCAGGTGAGGTAGGTGGTGCAGGACGATTGATGGTCTTTTTCCCGGAAAAGGGCCAATTCTTATTTTCAACGATATGGAAGCAATTGCTTTCCGTATTGTTCTTTACGCTTATCGTCCTATTCTGTTTTATCTATACCATACAGGTCATTTTAAAGCAGAAAAAGATCTCTGAGATGAAAAATGATTTCATCAACAACATGACTCATGAGTTTAAAACGCCTATTGCGACTATTTCATTAGCCACAGATTCTATAACTAACGCTAAAATCCTGAATAACCCAGAAAAGGTGAATCGATTTGCGAAAATCATTAAGCAGGAGAATAAGCGAATGAATAACCAGGTAGAAAAAGTATTGCAAATCGCTTTAGTTGAAAAAGAGAACTTTGAGCTTAAAATTTCTAAAATAAATATTCATGAAATTGTAGAAATGGCTCTTGCTTCAACAGGTTTTATTATTGAAAATCGAGGTGGTGAAACCAAATCTAATTTGAATGCCAAGCAATTTATTATTGAGGGTGATCAAACGCATATTGCTAGTCTAATCAATAATCTATTAGATAATGCAAATAAGTATAGTCCCGAGAATCCGGTAATTGAACTCAATACCTATGATAAGCCTGGTGGAATTGTCATAGAAGTTATTGATAATGGTATTGGGATGAGTAAAGATGATGTCAAGAATATTTTTGAAAAGTTCTATCGAGTGCACACTGGGAATATCCATGATGTAAAAGGATTTGGTCTAGGCTTAAGTTATGTAAAGGCCATTGTAGATGCTCATAATGGTAAAGTTAGTGTTGATAGTGAATTGGGTAAAGGATCCAAGTTTTCTGTCTTTTTGCCAATAACGCACAGATAAATAGTAGGCTGATTCTTTACTTTGGTCGATAATTTTAACATTTTAAACACGAAATTCTTTTTTTGTGCGTTATAACATGAACAATTCTGAAATCCGAATAAATTAAAATACAATGGGAGAAAAAAATTATTCCATTTTACTGGTAGAGGATGATGAGAACTTTGGTGATGTACTGAGGTCTTATCTAGAAATGCATGACTTTGATGTTACGCTTATGAAAGATGGCATGCAAGGTTATGATGCATACAAGCGAGGTTCATTTGATCTTTGCATCTTTGATGTCATGATGCCAAAGAAGGATGGATTTTCATTAGCAAAAGATATCCGAGAGTCCGATAAAGAAATTCCTATCATTTTCTTAACTGCGAGAGCAATGAAAGAAGATGTTATTCAAGGGTTTAAGCTCGGGGCAGATGACTATATCACTAAACCTTTTTCTTCGGAAGAGTTATTATTCCGAGTGCAAGCCATTTTAAAAAGGTCTAAACAAATTGTCGAAACACAAGAAGATGCAAAGGAATATGAAATTGGAGATTTCCATTTCAATTTCCCACTTCGCATTCTAACTTTTAGAGGGAATGGAACGGAAGAAGTTGATAATTTATCTCCAAAAGAGGCTCAATTATTGAAGATGTTTGCACAACGAATTAATGATGTGTTGCCAAGATCAGAGGCGCTCACTAAGATTTGGGGAGAAGACAATTATTTTACTGCTCGTTCTATGGACGTGTTTGTAACTAAACTCAGAAAATACCTCAAGAAAGACGAGAATATAGAAATTGTGAACATCCATGGTAATGGATTTCAACTCCTCGTTAAAGAGGGTTATATAGGATAAAAAAAAGCTGGTCATTTTGACCAGCTTTTTTTTTAAATATTACTTTCTGTTTCTTCTGTAGTTTCTTCCGCTGTGTTAGCCTCTGTAGGGACATCCGAATAAGGTCTAGGACCAATCAATGCTTCTACATCAGATTTTAGCAGCACTTCTTTTTCTAATAGTGCTTGAGCAAGTATTTCTAATTCTTTAGAACGTTCCTTCAATAAATCTTGCGCTCTTTGATATTGCTGATCTGCAAGTTTTCTTACCTCAGCGTCAATCATTGAAGCAGTTTTATCCGAATAAGGTTTTTGCCATTGCCCATTCATAAGCCCATAGAAGGATACTTGACCCACCTCATCATTCATACCAAAATAAGAGATCATACTATAACCCATTTTTGTGATTTGATCTAAATCATTTTGAGCTCCTGTTGAAATCTTACCAAAGACATTTTGTTCTGCAGCACGTCCACCAAAGGTCATACACATACGATCAAGTAGTTGTTCCTTGCGTGTAATGTATTCTTCTTTAGGTAAATATTGCGCATAACCAAGTGTTCCAATTCCTCTTGGTACAATAGTCACTTTTACTAAAGGTGAAGCATGTTCTAAATACCAGCCACAAATAGCATGTCCAGCTTCATGGTAGGCGATAATTTCTTTTTCCTCTTTAGCTATGATCTTATTTTTCTTTTCCAAACCACCAATCACACGATCGAGTGCGTGATTGAAGTCATCAATATCGACAGAGGTTTTATTT
>CAXQNQ010000130.1:0-4285 GCA_964225135.1 Mesoflavibacter profundi | reverse complement strand
GGTATGAATATTACGTGATGGACGGATTGGATGCTTTGTTGCTCAAGCACGATCTTCGTTTGAAGGTCATGGATCAAACGATCAATTGGGGTCGTTTAGTCTGGTTTGAGTCTTACAAAAAGATGCCAACGGAAGTATATGTGGTACCGTTTTTTGATCTAGGGTATGTGAACGATCCCTGGGAGCAAGGCACGAATACCTTCAATCGCAGTTGGTTGCCGGGCTATGGTATAGGATTGAATTTCCGATTTTATTATGATAAAGTGTTCCGATTAGAATGGAGTAGGAATGTGTTGGGGGAGGCAGGATTTTATTTACATTGGGACTTAAGAGTTTAGATATGCGCATTTTTATATATAGTAGGGTTTTAAAAGAGAAAGATGCTCCCATTTTGCAGGAGTTGATTCGAACGTTAGATGAGTTGGAGATGAAATACATCTTCCCTCGGCAATATTGGCAGCAGATCGAGGCGATGAAGGTCTTGAAGGGCGAGTTGGATGTATTGGATGATTGGGAGGATTTGGTTTCTCAACAAGTTGATTTAGTGATCACTTTGGGGGGTGATGGTACCATCTTGGGCTGTCTGAAATGGGTCGTAGATTCTGGCATCCCTATACTGGGTGTGAATCTGGGACGTATGGGCTTTTTGGCTGATATTGAAAAATCGCGCATTCGACAGGCACTTGAAGCTGTTCGAGACGGTCAATATACCTTGGATAAGCGCAGTGTGATTAAGTTGGAATCGAATATTGAGTTATTCGGTAAGCTGCCATACGCCATCAATGATTTTACCTTATTGAAAAGGGATACCTCTTCCATGGTTACCATTCATGCCTATGTTAACGGCGATTACCTGAACACCTACTGGTCAGATGGAATTATTGTGGCTACACCTACAGGTTCTACGGGGTATTCCTTGAGTTGTGGTGGACCCATTATATTCCCGAGTTCTAATAATTTTGTAGTAACGCCCGTTGCTCCGCATAACTTGAATGTACGTCCGATCGTCATACCAGATGATGCTGTGGTGTCTTTTGAAATTGAAGGTCGTGCAGAGAACTTCTTATGTACTTTAGACTCTCGGTTTGAGACTATATCTTCTTCCGTTAAATTGGCGGTAAAAAAGGCAGACTTCCATATTGCGAGGGTACAGTTAGAAGAAGGCAATTTCTTGAATACGATGCGTGATAAGTTGACTTGGGGATTGGACAAACGGAATCGTTAGCGGATATCTTTGTAGTGTCGTTTGAGCCAGGTCGCTAGCCCATCTAAGCCAGGAAATAGAATCCGTTCACTAATATTTGCTTGGTCGAGTTTGTCCCGGATTTCCCATTTTAATTCCGCAGGTATGATGATTTTAAAATAACGGATATTCTTTCCGGGGAGCCAATGCTCCATATTAGTATTCGGATTGGACAGCATAGAGAATACGGCATATTGATTGACGATGCGCTGATCTATGGCTGAAGGCTCCAGGAATACAGCAAAATCTTCGGACTTAAGTTCAGAGAGTGCATCTAGACTCTTAGCGCCTCTATCCAGCATCTCTTCTGTGAAAATATGTGATCCTTCTTTACGGATAATACGTTTCAACTGCTCCGGCAAACATTCGATGGAGTCTACATAATTCACTGCCCAAAGGATACCGTCCCGATCAAATTTTCTAAAATTAGAAGTTGCAAAATGCAGGGCGACTAAGGGCGAATAGGTCCAATCCAGAAGTCTGGTTGGTAAACCATGATGCTGTGCCAATGCCATCCAATTCCAAAGGGATCTATTCGGATCATTGATATTGGAGTATTTGCGGAAGTTACGGAGCAGGTGTCGCTCGAGGTGTGATTCCCCTAGACGATTGAGTGAAGTAGACAGGTCAAAGCTGGAATCGTCCATTCCTCTGTACATATATGAAGATCGAAACCGTTTAAGATTTGCGTTATATGAATCCTGATAAAGAATTTCCTGAAGTTCATTCCATGAACTGACCGTAAATACATCTCCTTGCATCTAGTAAAATTAAGCCAAATAAATGGAAAGTTTGGCAGACGAGGTCCTATTCTATAGAACTTTCATTTTTTGACCCATTTTCTATCTGTAGGATAAAAAGACCGAGTAGGATATAGAGGAAGCGGAAATTGAGCATGTCCATGGTGATGGATTCTACTAATAGGATAAGGAATATGGGTAGGAGGACTTTATTCAAAGGCATCGTTAGTTCTAGTTTGCTAGCTCCTTGGATTAGGTATACGACTAAACATATTAATGCAATAAACCCTAAAATTCCTAGTTCTGCAAGCGTTCCAAACCAAGTGGAATGGGGATCATAACTGTAATAATGTGTTGGATAGCGCCCCAATTCTTTTTGTTGATCCACAAAAGCATTGAAATTTCCAACTCCTAATCCGAACAATGGAGCGGTATGGAATGCACGTAAAGCTGTTTCTTTATTGGTTGTATAACTGGTCTTTAATACTTGAAGGGTTTCAGTGGTGTAAATAGTATCGGCACTTCCGTACATAGAATTTGGATCACTATCTATGGACTTAAATTGTAGATGGCTGAGTAAAAGGAATAGGAAAATAAAAGGCATCCAGATCCATGATTTTATTGTTGATTGGTTCAAGTTTAGTACTCGTACCAAGATCAAAGGAATAAGCAGTAAAAGGCCTTTGGCGAAGGTGAAGCAAAGGGCAAGGCCAATTAGCGTACATGCTATTTTATTAAATCTGGAAGATAGGTCTTCCAGTAAAAAGGAAAGTGCAAAACTAAAGAGTAAAACGAGCATGTTTGGAGAAGCAAAAAAAGCAGTTAATCTATAGGTGTCACCTAGATATGGAAAATCAGGATAAAACAGTGCTGCTCGATTGTCTATTCCTATCTGATGAAGCAGGATACCAAGGAGACCTACACCAGCTCCGATGAGGGCTGCCCAAATGAAAGCAAGTCCAAAGAATTGAGTTCTAAATGTACTTTTCTGGAAGTAAAAATGAATAAATACCATGGCACCCAGAACAAAAAGATAGTATCTGGCTAATGATTCAATAAGTGTATTGAAGTTGTAATGAATCAATGCACTGATGAGCCCAATGTCGAGTATAGTCCCCAAGGTGATAAGGGCCCATACAGGTATGGGAACATGTTTTAAGCGAGTCTTATTTTCTTTAAAAAAATAGAATGCCAATAAGGGGAACAAGATATCACTGAGTTGAGCCTTGTTTCCAATGTAAGGAAGCAAAAGGATTCCATGCAGGCCAAAGAGTGCGATGTAGATCAAAAGCGTTCGTTCAAAGTTCGAACAAGATTTTAGAAATGCATGCATGTGTCTTTGATTTTGAACTAAAATAGCATTTTCAGTTCAAAGATGTCATCTTACTTGAACTGGAAACGCACAAACTTGATGGTCTTCTCATTTTTCAAGTGCATGCGCTCATAATAGGTTTGGAAGCTTAGTTCCTTCATATATAAAGGTGAAGCATAGATATCGTAATTGTGATAGATGATTTTAATATCATCGCGCTCTGCCAATACCTCCATAGTGAATTTATATAATTCGGTGGAGTCTGTTTTGAGGTTAATGAAACCAGCTTTTTTTAACAAAGGCTTGTATCGATCCAAGAAGGGATGAGAGGTCAGGCGCTTTTTACTTTTGCTCTCGCGTAAGAAAGGATCTGGGAAGGTAATCCAGATTTCGTCTATCTCTTCTTCCGCAAAAAAGTGTCCGATGAGCTCAATACGGGTGCGTAGGAAAGCGACATTGCTTAAGTTAGCTGTTGTTGCTTGATTGGCTCCCTGCCAAATTCGAGCTCCTTTGATATCGAGTCCCATGAAGTTGCGTTCTGGGTATTTTTCAGCCAATTGTAGGGTGTATTCCCCTCTTCCACAAGCCAGTTCTAGGGTGAGTGGATTGGTATTGTTGAAATGTGTAGCACACCATTCGCCTTTGCGTTCGACCACAGCGCCATCCTTATGAATCAATTGAGGCTGTTCATAATCGGGATTTTCATACACATGCTCCATGTTCAGGAGCTCATCAAACTTCTTTTGCTTGTTCCGCTTGCTCATGCTGGGTGAATTTTTGCAAATGTAATAAAATACGGCTATTCCACACCTTGACAGGGAATATATAGGTCTAAAATTTAGTTATATTTTCTTGTTTTTCAGTACCTTCAAAAAGGCTATTTAATTTAGCCTAAAAAAAATATAAAATTGAGTAATTTTTTTACTCAATCTTTGTGTTATAAGAATGGAATACAACAACTTTGCCTAAGCCCCATCCAAATGTTTTCAA
>CAXQNQ010000129.1:0-39793 GCA_964225135.1 Mesoflavibacter profundi | reverse complement strand
TTTTCATTTGCCTTTACGTCATTCGGTCGGACAAGTATGAACCAGAACCCCTGAGTGCTTTGCTCTTTAGTTTTGTTCTAGGTGCACTACTGATTATACCCACTGTAGCCCTTGGGAGATTAATCGCTTGGAATAGCAGCACTGTAGTTCAAACTTTCTATCAGTGTTTTGTTCAAGTAGCTTTTGTAGAAGAAGGATTAAAATTAGCCTTACTCTTGTTATTGTTTTACAAAAGACCCTACTTCAACGAACCGTTAGATGGAATAATATATGCTGTCATGATCGGAATGGGATTTGCCACAGCGGAGAACTTACTTTTTGCTGGTAAGCATCCCTGGTTCTTCTATGTTCAAAGAGCATGTACTGCTCAATTGGCACATGGGGCATTCAGTATCATACAAGGATTTTATGTTGGTCAAGCCAGATTTGCAGCAAATAAGCATAAACGTTATCGTTACCTTATTATAGCATTTATAACAAGTTGCACTTTGCACGGTTCGTATGATCTTTTCCTTCAATTATCCCCTTTAAATTGGGTCACGCTATTCTCTATAATCATACTATTCATAAGTGCTATCCTTGCTTATAGATTCATCCATATACAGGCTGCAAAACCACCAGTAAAGCTATAAACTAAAGTTTCTGATTATTTTGATGTCTTTCTTTATCGCGCTTAGTTTTTTTCTCTAGACTTTGGCTTAATGCTTCTTCTAGATTTATATCGCATTGATTCGCCAAACAAATCAGTACAAACAATACATCAGCCATTTCCTCGTTTAAAAGCTCCTTGGCATTGATCTCGTCTTCCTTTCTTTTAAATGATTGATCACCATATATCCTAGCCATCAATCGAGCAACTTCTCCAACTTCTTCTGTCAGAATAGCAGTATTGGTTAATTCACTAAAATATCGAACACCTATCGTATTGATCCAATTATCTACAATAGCTTGAGCTTCTTTTATTTGCATTACTCTTTATTTTTTGAATCCATCCAAATAGTAACTGGACCATCGTTTAATAATTCTACTTTCATATATGCCCCAAAGATTCCCGCCTCAATGGCTAATCCACTTTGTTGACGCAATTGTTCCAAAAAGGATTGATACATCTTCTGCGCAAATGCCGGTTTGCCTGCTTTTATAAAAGATGGCCTGTTTCCTTTTTTTGTACTAGCATGTAAGGTGAATTGAGAAACGACCAAAATCCCACCCGATACATCAGTAACTGAAAGATTCATTTTCTCTTCCTCATCACCAAATATGCGTAACTTCAATATTTTTTGTATCAACCAATCCTGATCTTCGGCTGTATCAGCGTCTTCTACACCAAGTAGAACTAATAAACCAGCTTGAATAGAACCAACAATTTGTTGGTCTACCTCTACACTTGCCTGACTCACCCGTTGAATTAAAGCTCTCATCTTTTATTATTTTGAAATCTGCATATCCAGTTCTAATCAAAACTGGACTTTTATTCTACAAATAAATTTTGGAAAATGTTAGTACATCACTTACTTTTGTGCAAAAGAAATAAGCTTTTTCGAGCTTTTAAATCATTGAAATAAAAATAAAAAGACCATGGGTGGAGGAATCCAAAATGCAGGTAAAAAAGGGTACTTTATAATGTTTTTAATCATTGCTTTCCTTTGCATCTTCTCACTTATCACATTTATAATTAAGTATAATTATAAATTCTTGGGATAAATATATGACCCGTAATCTTGTGGAGAAATAAAATACACAAGATTATGGGTATAACTTTCTTATATTCATTGCATGAAAGCAATGATTCTTGCAGCAGGCCTAGGCACTCGCCTCAAACCCCTTACCGACCATAAGCCCAAAGCTTTGGTGGAGTTAAATGGTACAACTCTTCTAGAGCAGGCCATAAACAAGGTCACTCAAGCTGGTATTTCCACATGCTTCATTAATGTTCATCACTATGCTGATTTAGTTATTGAATTTTTGAAATCAAATAACAACTTTGGTGTAGACATCATTATATCAGATGAACGAGATAAGTTATTAGAAACTGGAGGAGGAATCAAAAAGGTAATTCAGGAAAATCGCTTGGATGCAGATCTATTAGTATATAATACGGACATTATTACTGACCTATCTATCCCCGATTTCATTTCCGCTCATCAACATTCAAAGGCTGATGCAACGCTTTCGGTTAAAAAGAGATCTTCCTCCCGGTATTTATTATTCAATCCACAAATGGAATTGTGTGCTTGGAAAAATGCCGTGAACGAACAATATAAGTGGCGCAGAAAAACTGCAGAAAAATTAGAACCTTTTGCCTTTAGCGGAATCCATATCATTGGTAAAAATGTCCAAGAACACTTTCAAGAAGCTGACAAATTTTCTATTATTGACACCTACCTCCAAGATGCTCCCCTTCGCATTCAAGGTATAGACCACAGCAAGTATACCTTTATTGATGCAGGAAAACCTGAAACACTAGGACAAGCAGAAGTCTTTATTAAAAATCAATAGAATAGCATGAATGCAATACAAAAACTTCCAATAGGTACTTTCGTAAATATGGCAACGGTTGTCATAGGAGGCCTTATTGGTCTAAGTATAGCAAATGCAATACCTGAATCTTTAGACCAAATAATCAGTCAAGCCATTGGACTAGGGGTATTAATCATTGGGTTTCAAATGGCTCTTAAATTGCCGGAATCCTTTTTACTAGTATTTATTCTATCTCTTATATTTGGAGGCATTACAGGGCATCTTCTACGTGTTGATACACTATTACTTAATTTCGCAGACCTTTTCAAAAACCTAGTTGCCACAAATGATAGCGCTTTTGCAGAGGGCCTTACAACAGCCTTCATCTTATTTTGTGTAGGATCATTAACCATCCTAGGAGCCTTAGAGGAAGGGATACAAGGTAAAAGAAACTTACTATTAGTAAAATCAGGATTAGACGGTATTAGTGCAATAATCTTTACGGCCAAACTAGGTGTAGGGGTGATTTTCTCCATCTTCCCTATGCTTCTATTCCAAGGTGGTATAACCATACTAGCCCACCAATTAAAAAAACTCATGAACGAAACGGATATGCTCTTACTAAGTGCCGTAGGCGGAACTTTAATTGTCGCAATTGGCATCAATATTCTCGAACTAGCCACTATTCAAATAGAAAATCTACTTCCTGCACTGCTATTCCTTTTCCCTTTATCTCGACTATGGATCAAGTACGGTCCATCGATTTAAATACGGAGCAACCAATATCACAGGACAAACACTTAAACTTTGTACAATAAGACTGTTTCAATTCTATAGCTGCCTGTGTATCAAATGCCGTTTTAAATCGGACACCCTGACGGATAAATGCCCGAGCGATTTTGTTTCGCTCCCAAGGCAATTCTTTAAGAAATTGAAATGCCTTGAGTGTATAAGTGCCTTGCCCTCTATACTTACCCAGGGCTATAATCATTGGAATGAATGCATTAATTAATAAAAGATCCTTGAGTTGCTTACTTAATCCAACATGGAGTTGTTTAGATGATTCGGCTCCTAAGCGGTATCGCTCCTTCCAATAAGAGGAACATTCAAATTGCAATAAACCGTAAAGATCCTTGGCCTGCTTAGCGAGTAAAAATCGCTCTACTTCAATAGGAAAAGTACTAGCAAAAGCAGCAAAAAGAACCACTCTTCTATCTGGAAATGCATATGGCCTTAACCTGAAATACTTCCAATAATTTTTAGGTATACCTTTCAACTGATGTTTCCCTTTTAGAAAGGTATATCGCTCTTTCATTGCTTTTGAATAGGCATCTGTTAATTTACCTTCCAACAATCCTGCTTGGCCCAAATATAAAGCTTCCATTTGAAGGGGAGCCTGCCGATAATGCTTAAAAACATCAAAAGGAGTGTGTCTAGCCAATTCCTCCATACCAAATCTATTTAACGGCCCAGCAAAATATGCTGCTACACATGCCATGACCCAAGGCAAATAATCACCTCGATAACTTTTAAGTAGGTTAAAGAAGGTATTTGCCTTTCGATCCATCCGTTCAGCAATAAGTCTATCACTCATTTGTTCAATAAAGCCTGAAAAATCAATTTGCTCCCCACCTTTCAAACAATGAAAATCACTCCTATTAACTTCTGCCCGAAGCCGCATGACTCTAGTTTCAGAAAGTAACATAAACGGTAATAGTACCAAACATGGAATGTGGTCTAGACCCAAACCACTTGGATTGATATCATCCACTAAAACAACATGAAGAATTACATTCTTGTATTGATCATCCTGCTGATGTCCGTGCCTAATCCAATCTGAACTTTTGAGGTGAAGTTCCACTTGGCCAACATGCAATATGCCATCGATTAAAATTTTTGCAAATAAAAAATCAGGCCCGCTATTTGTATTCCAAGAACCTGAATCTAAAATTTCAACTTTTTGACCGCAGGTCGTATACAGTTCCTGTTGATCAAACAAACATTTGGCCCATACAAACTGTAGATTGATTTCTTGCTGATAGATCATTTTTGAACCAAGTTCAAAAATTTCCATATCGTTCTTTGCGAGTTAATCCCACCGCTTAATGTCTTTCCAGAAAATATAAGGGGAGAAAAATAAAAGATACAAAGGAAACAAAGCATCCCATTTCAATAATTGATGCCAACATATAGGAATGCGTAGTTTTTTTGCAAAGGGCAAATAGTATATCATTAACAGGCTTGAACGAATCAAAACCAAGCTAAGTGCTAATGCGAAATAATGAACTGAAAAGACTAATACTAGCATAACCGATAACAAAAATACAGCATGACTAAATGATTGAAGCGCAAGTAATACTTGATCCAGAAATCTGTAATACTTGCCAGCACTTAAATGCCTTCTTTTTTGATACATATACTTTTGCCAAGTAGTAGTAGGACTACTTAAAACTAATGCATCTTCTGCAGTGCAAATCGCAGTATTTTTAGCATGTGAAAATTGATTAATAGTAAGATCATCATCACCTGAAATAATAGGTGCCTTATCATACACATCGCTTTCACTAAACAACTTTTTTTGTACTAACATATTCCTTCCGATACCCATATATGGTCTCCCAAGCTTAGTAAAAGCAAACATATTACCAGCAGCAAATAGTGTCTCAAATTGAATCCATTGATTCAACAGTCCAGACTGCTTCAAATAAGGGCTTAAACCAAGCACAATACTTATATTAGGATTTGAAATAGTTTGCACCATAGTACTTATCCAGTACTTAGAAATAGGCATACAGTCCGCGTCTGTAAACAATATATATGTTCCTGAACTGGATTCAATTCCTAAATGGAGTGCAGCTCTTTTACCTATGTCCTCTAAAGATTTTTCTTTTCGAATCAATCTTACTCGTTCATATGGTGCGCAAATCCGCTCCAAGTCACTACTTTCCTCCTCATTAGATCCATCATTGATTAGGATAATCTCAAAATTAGGGTATTCCTGATCGGATAATTGCTGAATCTGTCTAGCTATGCCCGATGCATTATTTCGAACTGCAATTAAAATAGAAACTTTGGGTAAAATATCAGGCCGCGGAGCCCTCGACTTAGGCTGAATAAAGCGAGTGAAAATCATCAGGCTTAGAAACAAAACCTGAACCCCAAAACTTATCCATAAAATATACCAGATGACTTCCACAAATACGGCCAAAATTGATTCGATTATTAAAATAAGTCAATCGTAGCTTAATATTGCCGAGTTCTTTAGTAATTTGAAAAAAAATTGGCATGGAATTAGTTGCAACATTTGCAGATAAAACATTCACTATCGATTCCTCTAAAGGAATAGATTTGTCCATCCCTTTGATTAATCAAAGTAATCAAGTGAATTGTTTCTGGGCACCGTTATTTGAAATATCGCCAGTAAAGACAGATCAATTTATCGGCTCTATAGCAGAAGGAGGACTAGTTAATTTTAAAAACATTAGAATCAATCCGCATGGTAATGGCACCCACACGGAATGTATAGGCCATATTAGTAAAGAAGTACATCACATTAATGATGTACTACAATCCTTTCACTTCCCAGCCTCGTTAATTACCATAATTCCAGAAATTCAATCAAATGGTGATCGAGTAATAACGCCCAACACTATCCAAGATGCCCTTAATTCTTGCGCAGATTATCCAGCTTTGATTATTCGAACAATACCTAACCATACTGATAAACTTCAAAGGGTTTATTCAGGAACCAACCCTTGTTATGTTAGTCAAGAAGCCATGCAACTTATAGTCGATAAAGGGATAGAACATCTATTAATCGATCTACCCTCTTTAGATAGGGAAGAAGATGGCGGCCATTTACTTGCACATAATACCTTTTGGAACTACTTCGGAAATATAGATCAAGCTCGCACAAACTGCACAGTCACTGAACTAATTTATGTACCCGATGAAGTCAAAGATGGAAGCTATTTACTTAATCTACAGATTATCTCCTTGGAGATGGATGCCAGTCCTAGTAAACCAATCATATATCCTTTGGATTAATCCTCTAATAGATTTAAGTCAGTTTTACCATCCACATCGTAGCCTAAAATGCGTAACATATCGGAAGATTCTTGGGAATCTTTATAGATAGTATCTACCAACTCTCCTTCAGCATTACGATATACTAAAATGTGTTTAGGAGATGGAATCAAGCAGTGCTTGATGCCACCATAACCAGACAAAGCATCTTGATATGCTCCCGTATGGAAAAAACCTATGTAAAGTGTGTCTTCGTCAGCATTGCCTATCATGGGTAAATAAACCTGTGCTTGATGATCTTCAGAGTTGTAATAATCTGAATTATCACAAGTCAAGCCTCCCAGATTCACACGAGTATATCGATTCTTCCATTTGTTAATAGGTAACAAAATAAACTTCTGATTGATGCCCCAAGTATCTGGCAAGGAATTCATGATGGAATTATCAATCATATACCATAACTCAGCATCATTCTGTTGCTTTTTAGCTAGTACAGAATAAATCATTGCACCAGCTTCACCTACCGTATATTGCCCAAATTCCGTGTAAATATCTGGCATACTAACACCATTTTGCTCACATTCACGCTTGATTAAGTCTACAATCTCTCGGATCATATATTCATAATCAAACTCAAAGCTCAAGGAATTTCGAATCGGTAAGCCCCCACCAATATTAATAGCTTTTAATGAAGGACATAACTTCTTAAGGGAACAATAAAGCTTAACGCCTTTCTTTAATTCACCCCAATAATACATACTATCTTTGATGCCGGTATCAATAAAGAAGTGCAGCATCTCCAGCTTAAATTTCTTATTTTTTGCTAAGGCATTTTCGTAAAAGTGTAACACTTTAGAATTTCGAATCCCTAATCTTGAAGTATAGAAAGAAAAATTAGGCTCTTCTTCCGTAGCTACACGAATCCCAATTTTACAGGTCGCTGCTTCTACATACTTTTCATATTTAGCCAATTCTTCCACATTATCCAAAACGGGAATGACATTCTTGAACCCCTGATTAATTAGTTCACTTATTCGCCTACAATACCTATCTGTCTTGAACCCATTATTAATAATAGTGATGGTCTTATCTAATTTACCTTCTCGATATAAGGCCTCCACAAGATCCAAATCATATTCAGAAGAAGTTTCCAAATCCACCCCATACTTAAGCACTTCATTCATGACAAAATGAAAGTGACAACTCTTGGTAACATAACAATATCTATGCTCCCCAGTATAGTTTAAATCATTGAATGCTTGCCGAAAATAAGATCTGGCTCGCTCAATTTGTGTTCCAATTTTAGGAAGATATGTAAGCTTTAGAGGTGCCCCATATTTATCGATAAGGTACTTTAATGGAACTCCATTAAATACCAAGTTGTCCTCCTCGATGGTAAACCCTTCTTGAGGGAAGTAAAAGGACTGATCAATTAGGTCAATATACCTGTCTTTCATTAATCAAACGAGCCTGTAAATAAATGATCCTTTTTAACCTCGCAAAAATAAAAACTAATATTCATCATTGTTGCCATTTTGTAAAAATTAATCACATTTTTTTTGTTCTCATTTTTGAAAAACTATCAACCGATAAAATATGTTAACTTTGTCTCAATAAAATAGACCAAACATGGAGAAGAAGACTGGAAATCAAAGTCCAATCATGCTATACACAGAGCAGACACCAAACCCTGAATCATTGAAATTCGTAACGAATCGAATGAATTACAAGGGTACTGCAGACTTCAAAACAGCAGACCTAGCTAAAGAATGGTCTCCACTAGCAGATGCCCTTTTTCAAAAACCTTTTGTGAAAGGGGTATATATTTGCAACAACTTTGTTACCGTTACAAAAGAATTGAACTATCAATGGGACGATATCATGCTAGACCTCAAATCGTTTATCAAAGAATATCTAGAGGCCGGTAATGAGGTTATAAAAGAAGGTTACCAAGATGCTATCGCAGAGATGGTTATTGCGGATTCAGATATAGACTATTCAGACGAGGATAAGGAAATCGTCAAGAAAATTAAAGAATTGATTGATACCTATGTAAGACCAGCTGTAGAAATGGATGGTGGCAATATAGAATTCAAATCTTTCGATAAAGGAATAGTCAATGTGATATTACAAGGATCATGTAGTGGTTGCCCTTCTGCAACAGTAACACTCAAATCAGGAATTGAAGGCATGCTTAAACGAATGGTGCCTCAAGTAACAGAGGTTGTTTCTGAAATGGGTTAATTAAAAAAAGCTTGATCGTATGATCAAGCTTTTTTTATTTGTTCACCTAGGGCTTACATACCCATTTTTGCTCGTATAGAATTTACCAATGCAGGAGAAACTTCCTTTCTTTTGAAATGAGTTCTAATAAACATTTGGAAATCCTCGTCTTTTTCAAGTGTTTGAAAATATTCTGGATTTGAGTTTAACTCGGAAGCAAGTTCCTGTTTTGCTTCTACAGATAGTCTCTTTTCTAATGACGGAGATACGAAATTCTTGGAAAATTCGCTTCCGTTTTCCTTTAAATTAGACATAATAATTTGACAGTTTGCACCTGTTGGTCGCCAACATTTTGACTCGAAAATATATCGATTGGGGGGATATACTTTCTCAAGTGTTTAATTAATCATTCAATAACCTTTAGTATTCGCATATTTGCGAAGCTTTTCTCTCAGTAAATTTCTGGCCCTGTGCAACCTAGATCGAACAGTACCTATCGGAATTTCAAGTATAGTGGCAATTTCTTCATAAGTAAAGTCTTCCACATCACAAAGTAGAATTACAGTCCGAAAATCTTCCTGAAGTGTATTGATGGCGTTAGTTATTTCATCCCCCATCATGTTCTGGAACATCTCTTCACGTAAATCATGGAAACCTTTGAAAGCTTTTTCGTCTTCATCTTTAAGCAAATTTGCTTGATCAATGTCAACGGCTTGAGGAGCTTTAGATTTCTTTCTGTACTCGTTTATAAACGCATTTTTCAAGATTCTAAACAACCACGCCTTTGCATTAGTTCCCTCGTCATACTTGTCGATAAATCTGTATGCTTTCAAAAAAGTTTCTTGGACAAGATCCTCTGCATCCGATTGATTGTAGGTTAGGTGGTAGGCAAAATTATTGAGTGCTTCAATTTGCGGGAAAAATTCCTCATTAAATATTTTTGCCTTTCTGTCTTTCATCGTGCTTACTTGTGTCAGCGAGAATTTTGTAATTAGATGTAAACTAGAATGAGTCTATTAAATCATCCTTAACAATTATACAAATTAATAATCAATTTACAATCTAATAGATACAATAATTAGGCATTTTCAACTAACCACTTCTTAACTAGATCTACAAAGTGCCAAGCATCTTCAAATGAATTGTACATAGGCACAGGAGCCAATCGGATAACATTTGGTTCTCTCCAGTCACAAATCACACCATTTTCTGTTAAATAGTCAAATAGTTTTTTTCCTACTCCGTCCTTGGTTAGCATACTTAATTGAGCGCCTCGAATAGTATCTTCTCTAGGTGTTATCAGTTTAAAAAAGTTTCCACCTTCAATCGAATCAATCAAATCTATCATATATCCCGATAGCTTTAAACTCTTAGCCCTTAAAGCATCCATACCAACCTCATCAAATATATCTAAACTAGCTTTCATGGCAGCAAAACTCAACACCTGTGCATTACTCAGCTGCCAACCTTGAGCACCTTGCATAGGAATGAACCCTTTCTCCATCTTAAATCGACTTTCTTCATCATGGCCCCACCAACCAGCAAACCGAGGTAAGTCCGGATTATTACCGTGTTTTTCATGAACAAAAACACCACTTGGCCCACCCGGACCAGCATTTAAATATTTATAAGAACACCATGCTGCAAAATCTACACCCCAGTCATGTAATTGAAGCGGAAGGTTACCCGCAGTATGAGCCAAATCAAATCCAGCCACTGCTCCAACCTCGTGCGCCAAATCGGTAATTCTTTTCATTTCAAAGAATTGACCATTATAATAATTTACCCCACTAAAAAATACTAAAGCTATACTATCCCCCTCTGCTCTGATGATCTGTTCAATATCTGCTGTGCGTATGAAGGATTCTCCTGTTCTAGGTTTAACCTCTATTATGGCCTCTGCAGGATCAAAGCCATGGAACCTAACCTGACTCTCCACTGCATACTGATCTGAAGGGAAAGCCTGATCCTCCATAATGATTTTGAATCGAGTTGCAGTAGGCCTATAAAACGAAACCATTAGTAAGTGTAAATTAGTAGATAAGGTATTCATAACAACTACCTCACTTTCTTTGGCTCCAACTAATCTAGCACAAGATGGTGTTAATAGTTTGTGGTAATACATCCAGGCATTATCCCCTGTAAAGTGCCCTTCAACGCCATATTTTGCCCAATGATCCAATTCATTTACTATAGCTTCTTTGGTAGATTTAGGCTGAAGGCCTAATGAATTACCGCAAAAGTAAAGACAATCAGTCCCGTTATGTTGGGGGAAAAAATAACGTGCTCTATAGCTTGCAATTGGATCTTCTTTATCCATCTGTTGTGCATATGCCAAGCTTAATTTATCCATAAAGTAAAATTGTTTGAATCCGAGCCACAAGGTAAGGAAATCTAAAAAAAGGAAGTACTAACATCAAGGTGGTAAAACAAAAAAGTCTCGATTTGATATCGAGACTTTTGTGGTGCGAGGCGGATTTGAACCGCCGACTCATGGATTTTCAGTCCATTGCTCTACCAACTGAGCTACCGCACCAACTCTATTTTCAAGAGTGCTACTGTCTGTAGCGGTGGCAAATATAGAAGTAATAATTTTTAATTACAAGCTATTTTTTAGATTTTAATTGCAATATTCCAAATTGCTATCGAGCCTTCTAATTTAAACTTTTTAATTCCAACGCGTTATGCTGAACATTTCATTTGAATCCAAATTACCGCAAACAGAAAAAAGTATTTTTTCTAAAATGTCAGCTATCGCAAATGAATATAAAGCAATCAATTTATCCCAAGGTTTTCCAAACTTCGACCCTGATTTTACACTTATAGAATTGGTGCATAAGTATATGAAAGCTGGGAAGAACCAGTATGCACCGATGGCTGGAACACCCGAACTCCTACATGCGATCCAATTAAAAATAAAAGCACATCGAGATATAGAGATTCATGAAGATCAACTTTGTATCACTGCTGGAGCCACACAAGCTATCTACACTGCTATCTCAGCAGTAGTAAAACCTGGAGATGAAGTTATTTGTATTGATCCAGCATATGATTCATATAAACCCGCTATCATAACTAATGGGGGCACACCTGTAAGCTATGGACTTGAAGCACCCGCATTTAGTATAGATTGGGAAAAGTTTGAGGCATTAATGAATGCCAAAACCAAATTAATTATCCTGAATAATCCACATAATCCATTAGGCATTTGCTACAGCAAAGAAGACTTAACAAAACTCGGACAATTAGCAGAAAAATATGATTGCCTAGTAATCAGTGATGAGGTTTATGAACACCTAGTTTTTGATGACCAAAAACACATAAGTGCACTAGAAATTCCAAGCTTGAAAGACAGGTCCTTTGTTACTTATTCATTTGGAAAAACGTTTCATATCACTGGTTGGAAAATGGGTTACTGCATTGCATCTCCATTATTGATGGAGGAATTCAAAAAGATTCACCAATTCACTGTTTTCTCCGTCAATACACCTGCCCAATTAGCTATTGCTGAATACCTTGGAATGAACAGCTGGAAAACACTTCCATCATTCTTTCAACAGAAAAGAGACCTCCTGATGCAATATCTCGATCAGAGTCCTTTCCAGGTTAAGGCCAGTGCAGGTACTTATTTTCAACTAGTAGACTACTCAGCCATCAGTAATCAAGTAGATACCGAATTTGCTATGGAACTCATTAAATCCATTGGTGTAGCCACTATACCTGTTTCCGTGTTCTACGACCAAGCACCTAAGCAACAATTACTTAGAATATGCTTTGCAAAAACAGATGAGCTATTACATCAAGCCGGTGAAAGGATTATTAGCTTGAATAATTAGTAGGCTCTTTCGTTTGATTTCTCCATATAAAGCATAAAGGCTTTATTGACTACCTTATTTCCTCCGGGAGTTGGATAATCCCCAGAGAAATACCAATCACCTGTATGTCCTGGACAAGCTTGGTGAAGATTCTCAATAGTTTGGAAAATAATCTCGACTTCGGCATTGATATGCTTTGGCGTGATAATTTTTGAAATTCTTTGGGAGACTTCATCATAACTAAATTGATCATACAATTCAGATACATAATTCTTCACCTCCTCTTTCGGTAAAGAATCCTGTTCCTTACACTTGGCATAGACTTCATCAAGTAAATGCTCCTTATTATTCTCTTGAAGCAATTCGACTAAAGCTCTAAAAGCAACAAACTCCTTCATTTTACTCATATCAATTCCATAACAATCCGGATATCGAATTTGAGGCGCAGAAGAAACAACTACTATCTTTTTAGGCTTTAAGCGATCTACAATACTGATAATACTATCCCTTAAAGTGGTACCACGTACTATGGAATCATCTAATAAAACAAGTGTATCCACCCCGTTTCTTACAATTCCATACGTAACATCATACACATGGGAAACCATATCCCCTCTAGAGTTATCATCTGCTATAAAAGTCCTTAATTTAGCATCCTTAACTACTATTTTCTCTACACGAGCCTTATGACTTAGAATCTCCTCAATATCCTTCGCTTTAGCATCTGGGCCTAAAGCCTTTAACTTTCTAGCTTTCTCCTTATTCAGCTCATCTTCAAGTCCTTTGAGCATTCCATAGTAACTAAATTCTGCCGTATTAGGCACAAAGGAAAATACCGTGTTATCCCAATCATAATCTACAGCCCTTAAAATATCAGGCACTAGATTTCTCCCAAGTTGCTTACGCTCTAAATAAATATCTCTATCCGTACCACGTGAGAAATAAATTCGCTCAAAAGAACATTTCTTGGGTGCTGGAACATCTTCTACAAATGGTTTTAGTAATAAGTCTCCATTCCGCTTAACTATAAGAGCATGACCAGGGTCTAATTCTTTAACCGATGAAATAGGAATATTTAATGCGGTCTGAATGGTAGGTCGTTCCGAACATACCACCACAATTTCTTCATCTTCATAATAAAATGCAGGGCGTATTCCACGAGGGTCTCGCATTACAAAAGCATCCCCATGACCTACCATTCCAGCAATGGCATAGCCACCATCAAATCTCTTAGAAGCACGCTTTAGTAATCGTTGAATATCGAGGTGCTCAAAAATAAGCCTATTCACCTCCTCATTGGATTCAGTATCTGGTTTAAACCAAGTGTATAAACGCTGAACCTCTTCATCTAAGAAATGTCCAATTTTTTCTAAAACGGTAACGGTATCAGATTTCTCCTTAGGGTATTGTCCAAGAGCCACTAACTCTTGAAAAAGCTCATCTACATTAGTCAAATTAAAATTACCGGCTAATACCAAATTTCTACTAATCCAGTTGGTTTGTCTCAAAAAGGGATGAACATTCTCTATACTATTCTTTCCATGCGTTCCATAGCGCAAATGCCCCATCAACAATTCACCAGTAAACGGAATATTAGCCTGCAACCACTCTGGGTCTCTTAATTGCTCCTGATCTAGTTGATTGAAATAATTGAAGGCGTGGTCAAATATATCTTTGAGTGGTTGATTCGAATTGCTGCGTTTTCTGCTGATGTATCTACTTCCTGGTGTAGAATTTAGCTTGATTGTAGCTATCCCAGCTCCATCTTGACCCCTGTTTCGGATCTTCTGCATCATTAACTGCAGTTTGGTCAAGCCATAAAGTGCAGTTCCATACTTCTCTTGATAATAACTCAATGGCTTTCTAAGTCTTACCAAGACTATTCCACATTCGTGTTTAATCTGATCACTCATGTTCTAATTCCTTTGGATAAAGGTAATTCAATTTTTTATTTCCGTAACTAACTAAATGCAGGCAACTTAATTTTTTAACTTCCCTGATCGCAGTAAATATACCAATAACAAACCTATCAAAATAAAAATTACTGAAATGACTTCAGCCTGTGTGGGTCGCAACCCTAAAGGCCAATCATATGTAACATTAACTCTAATTTTTTCTATAAAAAAGCGCTCTACACCATTCATTATCATATAAATGGCAAACAACATCCCTGGGACCTTAAGCCTTGGTCGAATCTTTATGAGTGCAATTGCCAAAAGCATGGACATCAGCATCTCATAAATCGGCGTAGGATAAACTGGAGGCACAAGATGTTTACAATATATGCCAGTGCATCCATCCATTAACACTCCGGCTTTAGCCACATTGTTAGGATAGTCATAAGACCATAACCACTCCGGTAAAAACCACCACTCCGGAATAGATGCCGCTACTATTCCCCAATCTCCATCACCAGAAAAATGACAGCCTAGTCTTCCTACACCATAAGCAATAAACAAGGCAGGAGCTACTGCATCTGCCACATATAGAAAAGGTATGTTATTACGCTTCAAATAATATCTTACACCAAAAAAACCACCAATCAATCCACCATAAATAGCTAGCCCCGCTCCAGAAAAAAGCATCTCAATAGGTCGTTCAAGGAATTCAGCAGGAGTCTCCAAAACAGCAAATAACTTGGCTCCAATAACACCAGAAACAGCTGCATAAACAGTTATTTCACCAATCTTATTATGCGGGAAAACCTCTATACTTTCCTTAACTGGTTTTGGCAATGCCTTGCGTTTAATTTCCCAGTATTTATATGCTGCAAAAACACCTAAGCCCAAAACCCCTAATAGCAGGTTCCCCTCCGTACTCATTAGCGATGCTGCTGGATCTTGACGAAAAGTATCAAAATCACTTAAAATAACGCCTCCTTTAAATCCGATAATAAAACCTAAAATTGAATTTCCGATCAAGTCCGAAAACTTAGGTTGCTCTCCAATAATTTTGTATTCTATTTGAGGCTTAAACTTCCCCGCAGCAGCCAGTTTTTTCAGTTCGTTACGCAGAATGATAGATGCTGAAATAATAGCAAATACTAAAAACAAACCAAAGGTCTTGAAGATCTGTGTCCAATTATCTACAGGAGTGCCAAAAAGATCATGAAAAATATAGGAAAAATCCGGATACATTTGAACGAATTTAGAGTTTCCTCTAAGATATATAAATCCACGTGCTTGACTTAAAATTAAGACAAAATAACGCTAGGAAATCAAAACATTCCCTGATTCAGCAATACTATTTAGTTCAACCTTTGTAACTTTATTGAGCAAAGATTCATCAAAAGGAAGTTCAACCTTTATATAGTTATCCGTATACCCAGACAATAATGAAGCATTCGTATGTTTTTCAAACAATACCTGTCTTTGCTCACCTAAAGATTGTTCATAGAAATGTCGGCGTTTCTTTTCCGACAAAATACTCAACATCTCATTTCTTCTTCTACGCTCTTCAACAGAAACTACTCCATCCATGTCAGCTGCCAAAGTATTCGCACGTTCAGAATAAGTGAATACATGCAGATAGGAAACATCTAAGTCATTGATAAACTTATAAGTCTCTATAAAATCTTCTTCAGTCTCTCCTGGAAATCCTACAAGAACGTCCACACCAATACAGGCATGTGGCATGCGCTCTTTGATATAGGCAACCCGATCTGCATAAAGCTCACGCTTGTATCTGCGTCTCATCGCCTTAAGTTGTTTGTTATTGCCCGATTGTAATGGAATATGGAAATGGGGTAAAAACCTTTTGGAATCCGCCACAAAATCAATCACCTCATTATTAACTAAATTAGGCTCGATGGAAGAAATTCTATAGCGCTGTATCCCCTCCACCTCATCCAATGCTTTAATCAAATCAATAAATAAAGCTTCTTTCTTAGGCTTCAAGCCTTCTATAACTTCAGTACCATTTCCAAAGTCACCCAAATTCACCCCAGTCAATACAATTTCTCTAATGCCTCCTGCAGCAATTTTTTGTGCATTAGCCACTACATTTTCAATAGTATCAGATCTAGAAGCCCCTCTCGCTTGTGGAATAGTACAAAACGAACACTTATAATTACAGCCATCCTGCACCTTTAGAAAAGATCGAGTTCTATCACCAAAGGAAAAGGCATTAATAAACTCATTTGCTTCTTTGACATCACCCGCATGAACCAATCCCTTTCCGGGTGATTTACTCAGCTCATCAACAAATTCTAATACACGGAATTTCTCTTTAGCACCTAGCACTAAATCTACACCTGGAATCTCGGCAATTTCCTTCGGCTTTAATTGAGCATAACAACCAATTACGACCACCACTGCATGAGGAGAAATCCGGAGAGCCCTTCTTACGGTCTTTCTGCACTTTCGATCTGCAAAATCAGTTACCGAACAGGTATTTATCACATATACATCTGCACCCTCCTCAAACTTATGTACTGCATAACCCGCATCTTCAAAAAGTCTTCCTATAGAGGAGGTCTCCGAAAAATTCAACTTACATCCCAGTGTGTAAAACGCTACTGACCTTGGTGTTGCCATTGTTTCAATAATTAGGCTGCAAAATTATTCAAAATTAAGGACTTGGACAACAATACATCACTTATCCAACCTCCTTCAATCGTTTTTTAAGTGCAAATATCTCATCCCTAAATTGAGCAGCAGAAATAAAATCCAGCTCCTTAGCAGCTTTCTTCATCTTGTGCTCTGTTGCTTTTATCATTTTTTCTAACTGCTCCCCAGTGGCATATTGTATGAGTGGATCAGCAACTAGAGGTGTATCTTTTTCTACTTGATAATTCGGCTTTTCACTTGCTCGAACATCCAAAATAGAATGCTTATTCATAATCTCCTCTTTCGTTCTTATCACCGTTTTTGGAACAATATTATGCTCCTCATTATAAGCCAATTGGGCAGCACGCCTCCTATTAGTCTCATCAATAGTTCGTTGCATACTCTCCGTAATCTTATCTGCATAAAAAATTACTTGCCCATTTGCATTTCGAGCAGCACGCCCTGCCGTCTGTGTCAATGATTTATCATTACGTAAAAACCCTTCCTTATCAGCATCTATTATAGCTACTAAAGACACTTCCGGCATGTCCAATCCTTCTCTCAATAAATTCACCCCCACTAATACATCAAACGCTCCTAATCTCAAATCTCTTATGATTTCTACCCGTTCCATCGTATCAATCTCTGAGTGTAGATAACGTACTTTAATACCTAGTTTTGCAAAATACTTGGATAATTCTTCTGACATCCGCTTAGTCAAAGTAGTAACTAGAATCCGTTCGTCTCTATCCACTCGTTGCCTAATCTCATCTAGTAAATCATCCACTTGGTTCTTACTTGGTCGAACTTCAATGGGAGGATCCACTAAACCAGTAGGTCGAATCAATTGCTCCACTACCACACCTTCTGTTTGTTCAAATTCATAATCACTAGGTGTAGCAGAAACAAAAATCACCTGATTAATCAAACTTTCGAATTCATTGAAGTTTAACGGTCGATTATCCATCGCCGAAGGTAGTCGGAAGCCAAAGTTCACCAGGTTATTCTTTCTTGCACGATCCCCACCCCACATACCGCGGACTTGAGGAACAGTTACATGACTTTCATCAATGATCATGAGGTAATCCTCCGGAAAATAGTCCAATAAACAGAAAGGTCTTGTTCCAGGTTTACGACCATCAAAATACCTTGAGTAATTCTCTACACCGTTGCAATAACCTAATTCACGCATCATCTCCAAGTCGAAGTTGGTTCGCTCCTTTATTCTTTTAGCCTCTAAATACCTTCCCTCTTCTTCAAAATACTTCACCTGTCCAACCATCTCAACGTCAATTTCCTCTAGGATACCTTTCATGCGATCCTTTGGTGCGACATATAAATTCGCTGGGAAAATCGCGGCCTCTGATAATGATTCTATCCTTTTTCCTGTCTCCACCTCTATGCGATCTATGCACTCAATCTCATCTCCAAAAAAAGTAATGCGATAGCCATAATCTATATAAGGTAAATTAATCGAAACAGTGTCCCCTCGAACTCTAAATGTTCCTCTGGCAAAATCAGTTTCTGTCCTAGAATAAAGACTATCAACTAGACTATATAAAAAAGCATTTCGACTCAGCACTTGACCTTGTGCAATGCGGATAATACTACCCTTATAGTCCTCCGGATTTCCCATACCATAAATACAAGAAACAGAAGCTACAATAACTACATCTCTCCGACCAGAGAGTAAAGAGGATGTTGCTCGTAACCTCAGCTTATCGACCTCTTCATTAATTTGTAAGTCTTTTTCAATGTAAGTATCACTAACTGATATGTATGCTTCAGGCTGGTAATAATCATAGTATGACACAAAATACTCCACTGCATTTTCAGGAAAAAACTCTTTGAATTCACCATACAACTGGGCCGTAAGTGTTTTGTTATGCGTCAAAATCAATGTTGGCCTATTCAACTCCTGAATCACGTTAGCCATAGTGAATGTTTTTCCTGACCCAGTAACACCAAGCAATACCTGTGCCCTATCTTGAGCTTCTATACCGTCTACTAACTGTCGAATTGCTTGTGGTTGATCCCCTGTAGGCTGAAAAGGAGCGTGTAATTTGAATGCCATTGATTATTTAGTTTAAACAATAAATATAAGACAATAACAATTCCAATGGTTTATTCTCCCTTAGCTTAATTGTTAATCTATTGTACTTTTTTCGAAGCGATCAAGCTGACCATTCCGAATCAATTCGTTAAACAATTCGGGTAACTGGTTAGGTGAGCAGTTGAAAACTGGAACGCCGACATTTCGTATCCGTTGAGCCAACTTTTTATCATAAGCCGGTTGATTTTCATCAGATAAGGAGGGAATACAAATAGACTTAACTCCATTAGCAGTCATTTCTACAAATTCGGCAAGCACTCCAGTTTCTGATCCTCCTTCAAACAAATCAGAAATTAGGATCACAATGGACTTCTCAGGTTTGTCCATAATCTTATTCACGTAGGCAAGTGCCTTATGAATATCTGTGCCACCCCCTAACTGAAGACCAAAGAGTAATTCGACCGGATCATCCAATTGGTCCGATACATCTGCAATTTCATTAGAAAAAAGTACGAGATGGATATTTAAAGCAGGTAAGCGAGATAATATCCCAGCTGTTAATCCTGCATATATCAATGACCCTGTCATAGAATAAGATTGATCTACAACTAAATAAATACGGTCAAAATGTTTCCCCTGCGGTTTGTTTCCAATAAGCTGCTTTAAAATGATACTATCAACCTCCGGTTCGTAATACTTTAAATTTTGACGGATTGTCCTAAACCAATTAATCTGATTAGGTTTTGGTCTTCTGGTGATTACACTTCGATTGATAGCACCTCGAGTTTTTTCAATCAGTTTGAATCCTATGTCCTCACTAAACTTCTGAGCTATTTTTTCAATAATCAATCGAGCTGCACTCTTTGCATCATCAGGTATCAAATGCTTCATAGAGACAATATTGGCCGCCAAGTTAATATCTGGAACCAAGCTATCAATCAATTCTTTCTCCTTCAGGAGTTGTAATAAATTCAACTTTTCCAAGGCATCTTTCTGCATGACCACGACCTGATCACTAGGAAAATATGTATTGATATCGCTTAACCATTTTTGAACATTTGGCTGTGCACCCTGTAATTCACCATATAGATCAGGTTGATATAAAGCCCCAACTGCTTTATCAATAGTAATATCTTCTCCCTCTAGTGCATCTTGATCAGACTCTTTTTCCTGCTTCCCAAGAATTAAATGCCATTTTCTAATTCGTTCATCCACAAATGAAAAGTTTATTTATTTTGTTATAAGTTTAGCGAATTAATGCAACAACTGAAAATCTTTTCCTTTGACAGAACACGAGCAAGAGCTAAAAGATGTATTTGATGACAACCAACAGGAAGTACTGCAGTCTATCAAACTCAATAGAATCCTCTTGCCGATTCTACTTGGACTTGCCGTCGTACTATATCTACTCTACCGTTCTTTCGATCTAGAAGAATTCAGAAGCATAGTATGGGACAGTCATAAACTGATTTGGATTAGTATAGCTGTTATTTTCTTAATACTCCGGCATTGTGCATATGCCTATCGAATATTCACCTTATCAGATAAGAATTTTTCTTGGTGGAAATCTGTCGAATTAATATTTATTTGGGAGTTTAGTTCTGCCGTTTCACCAACCTCAGTTGGAGGGTCAGCTGTTGCCTTTTTTGTACTAGCTCAAGAGAAACTTTCTACGGCGAGAACTGCCACTATTGTAACATACACTATAGTCCTAGATTCATTATTCTTTGTGCTTACTATTCCGATTTGGCTAGCCATATTAGGATTCAGTATCATAAGACCAAACTTAATATCTTGGTCAGACCTAGATGCATTGGGATATACTTTCTTATTCGCCTACGTAGCTATGGCCACTTATGGCTTTATTTTTTACTGGGGATTGTTTAGGCAACCCAAAAAAATCAAACAATTCTTAGGTTGGATCACCAAACTAAAACCCCTTCAAAGATTTCATGAAAAAGCAGAAAACCTTGGTGCTGACATTATGATAGCTTCTCAAGAAATGCGGTCTAAAACCTGGCCATTTCATCTTAAAGCATTCATAAGTACAACATTAGCTTGGACATTTAGATTTCTCATACTGTCTTGCCTAATCATTGCTTTCACGCCCATTTCCATGGATTTCTTTACGCAATTTGCTTTATTTGCAAGATTAGAAACCATGTTTGTTATTATTGCCTTTAGTCCAACACCAGGAGGTGCGGGTGTTATAGAGGTTCTATTTAGTTCATTCTTTACAGATTATCTATCAAAGGGAACAGAAACATTGGTCATCTCATTCATTTGGAGACTGATAACTTACTACTCCTATCTATTAATTGGCGCATTTATTATTCCCAATTGGATTAGAAAGATTATTAACTCTAGAAAAAGAAAACGTTTTCAACAAAAAGGATAATAGAATATGGGTTTAGAACTAATTGAAACATATTTTCCTAATCTGACGGACACCCAAAAAGAACAATTTGAAGCGCTTGGTGACCTATACCAAGAGTGGAATCAAAAAATAAATGTGATTTCAAGAAAGGATATGGATAATATCTATGAAAGACACATTCTACATTCCTTATGCATTGCCCGCTTGATAGAATTAAACCCAGGTAGTTCTGTCCTTGATTTAGGAACAGGGGGCGGTTTCCCAGGCATACCTATGGCTATTCTGTTTCCGAAAACTCAATTTACTTTGATCGATGGGACTAAGAAAAAAATCACAGTGGTACAGGAAATTGCAACGGCTATTGGATTGAAAAATGTTAGACCTAAACACCTACGTGCAGAGGATTGCACAGAACGATTTGATTTTGTAATAACCCGAGCTGTTGCAGGATCAGATAAACTTATCAATTGGTCTAGGAGATTAATTAAAAAGAAGCAAGAACATACCCTCCCCAACGGGGTGATTGCCCTTAAAGGAGGAGATCCAAAAAGAGAAACAGACCTACTTGGTAAAAGAGAATACCACGAAATCTATCCATTAACAGACTTGATAGATAGGCCGCTATTTGAAGAAAAATATATACTATACATCCAGTGGTAAATAAAAAAAGCCCGAGATTATGCTCGGGCTTTTTTTTATGAACTTACCAATGAAGGATCAGCCTTTGTAGGCTCCTCCGCAGGTTCTTCTTTTCCAGTACTTTTAGCTTTGATCTTAGCCTCAATCTCAGCGGATAATTCTGGATTATCCACTAGGAATTGTTTAGCAGCTTCACGCCCTTGTGCAATCTTTACTCCTCCGTAAGAATACCATGCACCACTCTTTCCAATCACATCATGATCAACACCTATATCAACTATTTCACCAACCTTAGAAATACCTTCACCATACATGATATCGAATTCAGCGATACGGAATGGAGGTGCTAACTTATTCTTAACCACCTTTACTTTTACATGATTACCCTGTACATTCCCCTCTTTATCTTTAATCGCAGATCCCGATCTTCTTATATCTAATCGAACAGAAGCGTAAAACTTCAATGCATTACCACCAGTTGTTGTTTCAGGATTTCCGAACATCACACCAATCTTCTCTCTTAGCTGATTGATAAAAATACAGCAACATCCAGTCCTTCCAATAGTACCCGTTAGCTTTCTCAAAGCCTGAGACATCAAACGAGCCTGTAATCCCATTTTAGAATCACCCATCTCACCCTCGATTTCTGATCTCGGTACCAAGGCGGCAACTGAATCGATTACTATGATGTCAATTGCACCTGAACTGATTAAATTTTCAGCAATCTCTAATGCCTGCTCTCCATTATCAGGCTGAGAAATCAATAAATTCTCTGTATCCACACCTAATGCCTCAGCATAGAACCTGTCAAAAGCATGCTCTGCATCTATAAACGCTGCTATCCCACCTTTCTTTTGACATTCTGCAATAGCATGAATCGCTAATGTAGTTTTACCAGAGGATTCTGGCCCATAGATTTCGACTACCCTTCCTTTTGGAAAGCCTTGAACACCTAAAGCTAAATCTAAACTTAAAGAACCTGTAGAAATGGTTTCAATCTCCATGACTTGCTTTTCACCAAGTCGCATGATAGAACCCTTTCCGTATGTTTTTTCAAGTCTGTCGACTGTCATTTGCAGTGCCTTCAATTTGGCTTCTTTCTCCTTTGACATATTATTCTGAGTTTAAAATGGTTTTTAGTTAAACAAAGTATAACACAAAAAAGCTTCATTTGATGCAAGTATTCTTTTTTGATTGCACTTATTTTTCAACTCTTTTCAAACTTAAAACTTTTTGTTTAAAAAAACAACAATCTTTAAACAAAAAAATAAAAAAAGACCACTTGAAGTGGTCTTTTTTTATTTTTTAATATCCGGTGCAGTCATCCTACTGTACTCTAAAATCTTTTCGATAGAGCCTTTAGCAGGTTTTAACTTAACCGAATTCAACATTTGGTAAACCTTATCTAATTCTTCAAAATCATCAAAGGCAACATTATCGGTAAGTAAAATATCGACATGATTGGATTCTTCATCCTCTGTCATCTCACCGTATAAATATCTTAAGGAGTTTAATTGAGTAAAGTTATAATCCATATAATTATTTTGATGTAGTGATTAAATTTCACTCATATAACTATTTAGTTTCTACTTTATTGTACTCTTAAAATAAAAAATTTATTACGCCAAATTATGGCATCACAAACCTATATTTTTTGATCAATTTTTTATCCGCAAAAACGAGCAAAATATAGTTTCCAGTAGTTAAGCTAACCACATCAACATCTTTAACATATCTGCCTGGATTCATCCTTGAAAAATTCTGGCTTTCCACTATTGCACGCTCACTAGACAAAATTTTTAAGGAGACATTAGCCGGTTCGGAAAGTGTAAAAGCATAACGTACCAAATCATCATTTCCAACGTCTAATCTTGGGAAAGTCCTCCAAACCTTTAAAGGATCATTTGCATTTACTGGTCCACTGTTACTTATAGCAGGTCCAAAAGATTGTTCAATGAGCTCTGAGAATAATAAGCTACGATCATCGGACCATAATTCTAGTTTGTACTGTACAGTTACCCCATTCCTAAGATTTGAATCTGTACATATATATCGCTTCATCGCGCCTCCCTCTACCCGAACATCCCGAAAAGGATGAAAGGTATTTCCACCATCAAAGGAACGACTAACCTCAAATATACATCCATTGGGTTCGTCTTTCGTCTCTACACCAAATACTAAAGATTGCCCATCGCGCTCCACCTCCATTAATGTATAAACGAAGTCAGCCAAAGCTGGAGCTGCAAAAGAAGGCTGACCAATACTAACAACACCTCCTGCATTAGCTTCCCAAACTGGAAATCCACTCGGAACAATAAATTTGGATGCATCATCAAATTCAGGTAATAAAGATGCATCATCAGCAATAGGAATGGTCCTTATTTCAATACCTGTAGCATCTACAAATAATAACTTAAATTGATTAAACTTGCCTGAATAACGTGTCCAATCATTTCTAATATCTGCATTTCGAAGTGGTGCACCCCAGCAACCCTCACCTATATAAACCGTACCCCCAGGATCCCGAATAAATCCTCTTTCAGCACCTGCTGCATTAGAAGGTTTTAAGGGATAGGTTGTTTTCATCACATGGGCATCTGACTCAATAGCAACGTCTACCCCATATTGATAAAACAATGGAGCCCAATATTTCAATAAGTCTAAACGCATTTTTTTTCGACTAGTATGTGGACTTATAGAGTGATGATATTGCGTGAAATGCCATTTGAACTGCTGAGTATTACTCAGTTCAGACTTTAACCAGCTCGTCTGTGCTGGCCCAGAAGGATGTAAGGAATTTAAAGTAATTATATTAAGTAGATTCCCACCAAGCTTAACGGAATAATAAATAGCTACCGACTGCAAACCAAATAGATCAGTCATAACTTGATTATTGGGCTCATGGTTTCCTCTAGCGACAACTATTGGAATAATACGACCATCCGCTCCAATCGTTAATTGCCAATCATCTAACCAAGCTTTCCATTCTAATGACGAAGAACTATCCGTCATATCACCAGAAAATAATACACAGCTTGGTTTAACCTTCGAAACCATCATATTGGCTTGCTGCCGCACGTCCCTTCGATTCCTTGAATCACCCCCTGAAATGATACTTACTCCCTCAGTAGAAATGGCAGTACCTGTCTTAAAGTAATACCGCTCAGATATACCCTCAGAATCTGAAATCACAAAATAATAGAAGGTATTTGCCTGTAAACCATTCAACCTAACGAAATGATTACGCATTCTAAGCGTCGTATTGGAAGTAGTAACCGACTTGGAGAACAAATAGGCCTGCGCATTTTTACCCTTATCAGAGGTGCCGAAATACAAGGTAGGTGCTTCACCAGAAACTTGATTCCATCCAATAATAGCAGATGAAGAGGCATCTCCTTCCCACATCACCCGAAGTTTATCAACCTTTGCAAACAAAGGAGTGCATGCCCACAAATAAGCAACATACAATAAAATTAACTTGATGATAACTTGGGATCTTACCATATAGAAATCAAGATTTGAAACGAACGATTAAAGTTAAATTAATTTTTCTTAGATATTAAATACTATTCCTATAAATCAGAGCCACCAAACACATATTAAACTTCCACATGTATTATTAATAATCGTTTTTTAAACCCTTTTTATTGTACTTTTGTTGCTATAATTTTTAAGACCAATAATCACTAGAATGTCTGATCAAATCGTAAACGACCTTATCCAAGAAGAATACCAAAGACAAAAACGAGGAATCGAGCTAATTGCATCTGAAAACTTTGCCTCTCAATCCGTTATGGATGCCATGGGATCTTGCCTGACCAACAAATATGCGGAAGGCTATCCTGGGAAGAGGTATTATGGAGGTTGCGAAGTTGTTGACAAAGTAGAACAACTAGCCATCGATCGAGTAAAAGAACTTTTTGGAGCAGCTTATGCGAATGTTCAACCCCATTCAGGTGCCCAGGCTAATGCTGCTATTTTCCTAGCAGTGCTACAACCCGGAGATAAAATTCTTGGTTTCGATTTAGCTCACGGTGGTCACCTTTCACATGGATCCCCTGTCAATTTCTCCGGAAAAGTATATGAAGCTTCATTCTATGGAGTAGAGCCAGATACCGGCTTGATAGATATGGATAAAGTGGAGGCCATTGCCAAAAAGGAGCAACCGAAACTAATTATTTGTGGGGCCTCCTCCTATTCTAGAGATTGGGATTATCCTAGATTTAGAGCTATAGCTGATGAAGTGGGAGCACTTTTATTAGCAGATATTTCTCATCCAGCAGGATTAATTGCAACTGGTCTTCTGAACAACCCAGTTCCTTATTGTCATATTATTTCATCTACTACCCATAAAACACTCAGAGGTCCGAGAGGTGGAGTGATCATGCTTGGAGAAAACTTCAATAATCCTTGGGGCAGAACAACCAAAAAAGGGAATCCCATTAAGATGTCTACAATCATGAATTCTGGGGTGTTCCCAGGTATGCAAGGAGGACCACTGGAACACGTTATAGCAGCCAAAGCAGTTGCCTTTGGTGAAGCATTACAACCTAGTTTCAAATCCTATACTGAACAAGTAAGAGACAACGCTCAAGCCATGGCTAAAGCATTTGTTGAAAAAGGCTATGATCTAATTTCAGGCGGCACCGATAACCACTTAATGCTCATAGACCTTAGAAATAAGGAAAGAACCGGTAAAGCTATAGAAGAAGCATTAGGCCAGGCGGATATTACAGTGAATAAAAATATGGTACCATTTGATACACAATCACCTTTCGTAACATCAGGCATCCGAGTTGGAACACCTGCCATTACAACTAGAGGTCTAGATTCAAATGCTTGTACCAAGGTAGTTGATTGGATTGATAGAGTAGTTATGAATCCAGACGATGAAGGTAACTTAGCAACCATCAAATCGGAAGTCAACCAATTTATGGGTCAATTCCCGCTGTATTCATGAATCTAAAAGTCCTCCAAAGAGCAGACATAGATAAGGTAAAGTGGAATTCTTGCGTTCATTATGCCGAAAAGGGAAATCCTTTTGGATATCTGTGGTTTTTAGACAACATCTCTAAAGATTGGTTTGGAATAATCGAAGATGATTATCATTCAGTCATGCCCGTATTCTTGGAGACCAACTTTTGGGGGAGCACTATTTTCAAAAGTCCTAAACTTTTACCCTTTTACCAGTTGTATACAGTCAATGCACTCTCCCATAAAAGAGTAGATGCATTTCTAGAGTTAGCCATGAAACATAGCAAGAAGCTGAATATTCAGCAGGCATTCTTTAAACCACAAGAGGTTTCATTTAGAATACCTCAAGTTAACAAACAGGAATTAATCACGATAGACCTTTCCCAAAATTACACCAAGGTTCTAAATAATCTACATCCTGACTTACAAGCACTAGAGCACAATATTGAACTGGATAAATACTTATTAAATAGTATAAAAATAGAAGAGGCATCTGAGGCTATGGCTAGTATCCATAAGCTTAATAAATCAGACAAATTTGCCCTAATGCGTTTGTTCTATAATGCCCAACAAAGACAACTCGGTCAAGTCTTTGCATTAAAAGATAATACCGGCCAACTACTCGCAGTAGACTTTTTCTTTTTCAGTCATGGTAAAATGATTTCATTCCTCCCAAGCAGCAGTAAAAAAGGAAAAGCCATTCAAGCAGAGGGGATTATTACAACCAGATTATTAAAAAGATTTTCAGGACAACCCCTGAGATATTACAGGAATAATCTTTCCCTTCTACCTAAACAAATGAGTTCGGATCAATTTGCCCTAGATGTCTTTTCTATTAAGAATTAATAATCGTATTCAAAAGGCAGTATCCATTCCTGTGACTGAAAAGGATGCCACTTAACCGCTCTTAAATCAACTTCCTTATCAATAAATCGTTGAAATGAATTTCCGTTAAGACGCACTTTGATATCTGCGTGAACACTTACCTGTCCATGACCTTCCGCCTCATACTTATCACCTAAAAACTGAGCAAACTGAAGAATCATATCTGGCTGACCCAACATCTTAAACCGCTGCCTTTTAGTCAAATATTGTCTACCATCTTCGGTGTCAATGATTTCTCCACTCTCATCTTTTATAACAAAAGAGCCAACTGCAGATTTATTACGCAACATCATTCGCCATGAAAATTTATGGCCTTCTTCTGTCCAATTTACGTTGCCAGTATACAAATGATGCCTTAATGGCATCAGTAAGTTAAAACCTACCAATAGGATTAACCACATACGCATTTGCTTATTCAAACTTGGTGAAATAGGCATCTCACGCTGATCGGTTCCAAAGTAATTCCGGTAGCGAGCTCTCTGTTTAGCCCAGAAAGGAACTTTTCCATCTAGCCACTGGAAGAAATTGGGTAGTAAAGTCGAAGGAAAAAACATCAGCGATAGGGCAAGTGACAACCAAGGAAATGCTCCAATATTGAAAATAAGTACGTTGATTAAATGAAAACTTATTGCCAATCCCATACCCAACTTTCGTGTTCGTTTAAACATCAATAAGAAAGCTGCAGATAAATCAAAAGCTAAGCCACCAATAGACATAACCCACGCCACTATATCCTTTTGAATAATTGGACCAATCAAAAACAAGTTCTTCTTATACTCCATCCAAATCAGTAAAGGCTGAGCTCTTATCCAATCCGGATTCAACTTGGCAATACCCCCATAGAAATATACCACCCCCATTAAGAAAGCTAGTATGAATTGATAATATACAGGAACATGAGTCAACCGCAATTCAGGTCGCTTCAAAACATCCAATGAAAAAGACCTATTCATAGGGAAAAAGGCCAAAATAAAAGCAAGCCATACCATCAAATAGCCATGATTTAGATATAAGGTCTCCTCCATGCAAAAGGCATACATTAAAATTAAACCAGTCACTAAACAGGCTACTCGGTAGAATTTCCCCAAGGCCACACACAATGCCGCAATCAACCCTAGGATAAAGACCATAGATATAAAAGGTTCAGGCAGTGGTTTTACCCACTCCAAACCGTAATATGTAAAGTGAAAAGCTGCTGGATTAAACGTATCCTTGGTCAGGTGGTAATACACATACATTCCCATCAATTCACCAAAGGCGAGCAAGCCATATACAATACGCATGAAAACAATTGAGGTAATATCAACCTGCTTGAATAAACCCTTCATCAAATAAGACTTGAAACGAATTATTTTTTAAAACAATTTGTTTTTAATACCCAGCTTTAATACTTTGAGGCAAATGTTTTAAGTTGAGCAATCCAATTTATTAAATTTGAAGCGTAATAACGCCTAAACATCCATTTATTCCATAGAATAATACGTGTAGTATGAGTAATGTAAATTATACCGAGGATAATATCCGTTCCCTGGATTGGAAAGAACATATTCGCATTCGCCCCGGAATGTACATAGGTAAGTTAGGAGATGGCTCTTCTCCAGATGATGGTATATATATTTTACTTAAAGAGATTCTGGATAATTCCATAGATGAGTACGTCATGGGATATGGAAAAAAAATAGAAATTGTCATCACAGAAGATGAAATTCAGGTTAGAGATTATGGACGTGGTATTCCGCTTGGAAAAGTGATTGACTGCGTATCAAAAATCAATACAGGTGGTAAATACGACTCCAAAGCATTCAAAAAATCAGTCGGTTTAAATGGAGTTGGTACAAAAGCAGTGAATGCCCTGTCTAATTACTTTTTGGTTCAAGCATATCGAGATGGAAAAACCAAGAAAGCAGAATTCAATCAGGGTGAGCTAATTAACGATCATAAAATTGGAGCCTCCAGTAAGACGAATGGTACACTTACAGTCTTCAAACCAGACGGAGAAATTTTCAAAAATTATAAATTTCGCAACGAATATGTCGAAAACATGTTGTGGAATTATGCCTATTTGAATGCGGGATTACGCTTAGTTTTTAACAAAAAAACCCTCGTTTCTAAAAATGGTCTATTAGACCTCCTGAACAATAAAACAAACGAGGAAACCAATAGATATCCAATTATCCATTTGAAAGGAGATGATATTGAAATAGCTATTACACACGGTAACCAATATGGCGAGCAGTATTATTCCTTTGTCAATGGACAAAATACAACTCAAGGTGGAACCCACTTAAATGCGTTCAAAGAAGCATTGGTCAAAACTATTCGAGACTTTTACGGTAAAAATTATGACCCTAAAGATATTCGCGCTTCTATCATAGCTGCCGTAAGTGTAAGAGTAGAAGAACCCGTTTTTGAATCACAGACGAAAACTAAATTAGGCTCCTCAGATATGGGTCCAAAAGGTCCAAGTGTACGTGCCTTTTTCTCTGACTTCCTTGGTCGAGAACTAGATAATTTCTTGCATAAGAATCCAGAAGTGGCTCAGGCTATTCAAAAGCGAATCATTCAATCGGAGCGGGAAAGAAAAGAAATTGCAGGGGTTAAAAAACTAGCGAACCAAAGAGCTAAAAAGGCCAATCTACACAACAAAAAACTTAGAGATTGCCGAATTCATTATAATAATTCTAGCAGAAAATTTTCAGACCAAGACTTAAAATCAACAACCATCTTTATAACAGAGGGAGACTCTGCAAGTGGATCGATTACAAAAGCAAGGGATGTCATGACCCAAGCCGTATTCAGCCTCAGAGGTAAACCACTCAATTGCTTTGGCTTGACTAAGAAAATAGTCTATCAAAATGAAGAGTTCAACTTGCTCCAACATGCTTTAGATATTGAGGATACTTTAGATGATTTGAGGTATAATCAGGTTGTTATCGCTACAGATGCCGATGTGGATGGTATGCACATTCGACTATTATTGCTGACCTTCTTCCTTCAATTCTTTCCAGATCTAGTTAGAAATGGGCACTTGTTCATTCTGGAAACACCATTATTTAGAGTTCGGAATAAACAGAAAACCATTTATTGTTATTCTGAAGAAGAAAAACAAATGGCTATCAATGAACTGAGAGGTAAGCCTGAAATTACTCGATTTAAAGGTTTAGGGGAAATATCTCCGTCTGAGTTCAAAGACTTCATTAATGAAAACATAAAACTGGAACCAGTCATTCTGAATAAGGAAACAGATATTGAAACACTACTAGAATATTACATGGGTAAGAATACACCTAAACGACAACTCTTCATTATCGACAACCTAAAAGTGGAAAAAGATATCGAAAAGGAAGAAGTGACTAATGTTCAAGGAGCAGTTGCACAAGCTTAAATAAACGCTAGGCGACATATTGATAGATACTTTTTGCTGCTAATCTGACTTTTTGTCACATTTCAATTGGTATTTCATATCAAATGATCGGAATCTGTCAGTTTCTAAGACTTTATTTCCGCAAATTTGACTATACAAACTATGGCATTCAATTTGATATAATTAGAATGTTGTTTTAAAAAACAAGACTAGTAGATAATCACACTTAAGCTTTGCAATCATATGAATAGTTTTGAAGAATTATTTTCTATGCAAAATTTCGAGGAGGAAGGAGAATTCATGCCCCTGATCTCAGTAGAGGAAGAAGAAGAGGATAATATTACGGAGGAATACCCCCTAGATAGCATGCCTATTCTAGCACTAAAAAACACAGTGCTCTTTCCAGGTAACATGATACCAATCATGGTTGGCCGAGATAAATCGATCAAGGCAATCAACCACGCTTATAAGAATAATAGAATCATCGGAGTTGTATCTCAAAAAGATACAGAGATGGAGGATCCTACTTTTGAAGACATTTTCAAAAGAGGTACCATAGCAAGAATCATTAAGCTCATCAAGATGCCTGATGGATCTACAACAGCTATCCTCCAAGGAAGGAAGAGATTTGAGCTACTAGAGCTGACTCAAAATGATCCATTTATGATTGGTAAAGTAGAAGTACTACGATACCAAGATCCGGACAACAACTTAGAGTTCGAAGCTTTAATCTCCAGCATAATGGATAAAGGGAAAGAAATCATAGAACTCTCTCCGAATATCCCTTCAGAAGCTATTGTTATGTTGAAAAACATAAGCTCCAAAAGCTTCTTACTCAATTTCATCTCATCCAACTTGGCGATTAACATCAAGAAAAAACAAGAGTTACTGGAGATAGATGAGTTAAGTATCAAAGCGGAGCGTATTATCTTAATGATGGATGCTGAGTTGAAACTGCTTGAGCTTAAAAACAAGATTGAAAGTAAGGTTCGTACAGATATCGAAAAGCAGCAAAGAGATTACTTTTTGAATCAGCAGCTTAAGACAATTCAAGAAGAACTTGGACAGAATCCACAAGATCAAGAGATCAACAAGCTCAAGCTAAAAGCTAAGTCTAAACAATGGAACGAAGAGGTTGCTAAATCATTTAATAATAGCATTAATAAATTATCTAGAATCAACCCACAAATAGCGGAGTATTCCATTCAATTAAATTACTTGGAATTAATGCTTGAATTACCTTGGGGAGAAACTACCGAAGATAATTTTGATCTCAAGAAAGTCAGAAAGGTCTTAGATAAAGAACACCACGGTTTAGAAAAAGTAAAGAAGAGAATATTAGAACACCTTGCGGTGCTCAAACTGAAAGGAGATATGAAAGCGCCTATTCTTTGCTTAGTAGGTCCTCCAGGAGTAGGTAAAACATCACTTGGTAAGTCTATTTCGAATGCGATAGGTCGTAAGTTTATTCGAATGTCCTTAGGTGGTCTGCACGATGAGTCTGAAGTTAGAGGACATAGAAAGACATATATTGGTGCTATGCCCGGCAGAGTGATTCAATCAATCAAAAAAGCAGGGTCGGATAATCCTGTGTTTATATTGGATGAAATTGACAAGGTAGGAGCGAACCATAGAGGTGATCCATCTTCAGCACTTTTAGAAGTTTTGGATCCAGAACAGAATACAACCTTCTATGACAATTACCTAGAGCAAGAATATGACCTTTCAAAAGTTATGTTCATAGCTACAGCTAATTCACTATCTTCTATCCAACCAGCCTTAAGAGATCGTATGGAGATTATTCATGTGGATGGATATTCAACAGAAGAGAAAATTGATATAGCAAAGAAACACTTACTTCCTAAGCAGATAGAAGAACACGGCATTAAGAAAAAAGACCTTCGATTGAACAACGGTCCTTTAACCTTCTTGATTGAAAATTATACTCGAGAATCAGGTGTAAGAACACTTAACCGTAAACTCGGATCTGTTGCAAGGCATATAGCAAAGAATATTGCTATGGAAGAATCTTATAATCCTACCTTGTCCAACCAAGATGTAGAAGATATTCTAGGTCCTCGAATCTTTAATAAAGACGCCTATAAAACACCTAAAGTGCCTGGGGTTGCAGTGGGATTAGCTTGGACAAGCACAGGTGGTGATATCCTTTTCATAGAATCTGTATTGACCCCTGGGAAAGGAGCACTGAAACTTACAGGTAATCTAGGGAACGTGATGAAAGAATCTGCCTCAACTGCCTTAACGTTTATCAAAGCAAACCACAAGGCATTAGGCATGGATAAAACAGCATTTGAAAAGAACGATATTCATATTCACGTTCCTGAAGGAGCTATCCCTAAGGATGGACCATCAGCTGGAGTAACTATGTTATCCGCTCTTTGTTCTGCTCTTTCTGGTAAACATGTCACTCCTTATCTTGCTATGACTGGTGAAATCACACTAAGAGGTAAGGTACTACCAGTTGGTGGAATCAAAGAGAAAATTCTAGCTGCGAAAAGGTCAGGCATCAAAAAGATTTTGCTCTGTGCGGATAACCAAAAGCATGTAGATGAAATTCCACAGGAATATCTGAATAACCTTGAATTCATTTATGTAAAAGAAATGAAAGAGGTAATTAAACATGCTATAGTAAAGTAATTAATAAAAAACTAAAGCCCTTGAATGATCAAGGGTTTTGTTTTTATACTAAAGTTTCTCAAACTCTATACAACTTAAATAATCAAATTACACTCTTTAAGGTGTATATTTAGAAGAATAAATCACTTTAGAATGAGAGTTGTTTTTGCCCTGTTATTATTTTTTTGTGTCTATTTACCCGTTTTTGGGCAAGAAGTTAATTCTGATAAGGACTTAGTTCAATTCTCTGGTATGGTACTTGATGGGACTACGGAACAACTCCTACCCTTGCCATACACCAACATTTTAATAAAAGAATCTGGACGTGGGACCTACTCTGACTTTAAAGGATTCTTTTCCCTAGTAGCTCGAAAAGGTGATGTAGTGGAGTTTTCTGCTGTAGGATACAAAACAGTTGAATTTATCATTCCGGATACTATTCAGGACAATAGATTCTCTATGGTGCAGCTTATGACTCAAGACACCATCAACTTGCCAGAAGCAGTTATCTTCCCATGGCCGTCCAGGGATCATACTCGTTTGGATTTCTTAGCTATGGATGTTACTCCAGAACTTCAAGCCAAAGCTTTGGAAAATCTGATGGCAGAAAAAATACTAATGATGTCTCAAGAGCTTCCAATGGATGCCAACGAAAATGCAGATTACTACCTCAGAAAGCAAGCCACCAGCTATTATTATATCGGGCAAACACCACCTATGCAAATCTTTAGCCCTTTAGCTTGGAAGAATTTCTTTGATGCATGGAAAAGAGGAGATTTCAAGAAAAAACAATAATCGGCAGAGAATAAAATTATCGCTGACTTTCACAGACTTATACTTATTTAAAAATTTAGGTTATTTTTAAGCTCAATGACTAACCCATTAATGTGAAGGTTACAGACTTTAATATTACTAGCATTTTTGACTATGCTGACTTGGCCCAGGATATCCTTTCATTTGCAGGTGAAACAAAAACCTTTGTGTTCCTAGGCAATTTAGGAGCTGGTAAAACTACTTTAGTTCAACATTTATGTCAAACCTTAAATGTAGAAGACCCAGTCAATAGTCCTACCTTCTCAATTATAAACAATTACCAAGGCAACAAAGAGGGTGAACCCGTATCTATTCATCATCTAGATTTATATAGACTTGAATCGTTCGAAGAAGTTTTAGATATTGGGATAGAAGAATTACTTGAATCAGATGATTATGTGTTCATTGAATGGCCTGAACTCATTGAACAAATTCTACCAGAGCCACTTTGTGTAATCAAAATTCAACATTTGGAAAACAACCATAGGCTTATAACCTGTAGATTGTTCGAAAATTAATCCGACCCAATATGAGTGAAGAAAAAAAACCAACGCGAATCCCTGAGAGCTTAGCTTCTGCTCAATTTAATCCACAACCTGAGACCCTGTACATGGGACAAAGTAGGAAGAGGATCACTTTAGGTATTCCCAATGATTTTTCACTCGAAGAAAAAAGAACTGTCCTCACCAATCAAGCTGTAAGGACATTGTCAAACCATGGATATAATATTTTAGTAGAATCAGGTACTGGGAAAGGAGCAAGTATATCTGATCTAGATTTCACAGAAGCAGGGGCAGAGATAGTCCATAGTAAAGAACGCGTATTCAGTGCTGATATCATTCTTAAAATTGCAGCACTTAAAGAAGAAGAGCTAAAATTTCTCCGACCAGATCAAGTACTTATCTCTCCATTACATATACCTAAACTTTCTGCAAAATTCTTAGATACACTAAAACAAAAAAGAGTGGTTGCTCTAGCAATGGACTATATCAAAGATAGAAACGGATTTTTCCCTATCGTTAGAATGATGAGTGAAATGGCAGGAATTGGAGCCATCCATATTGCTTCTGAATTGTTATCTACAGCCAATAATGGGAAAGGGGTTCTACTTGGAGGAATAACTGGTGTTGAACCTTCAAAAGTAGTAATCATAGGTGCAGGTGTTGTAGCTGAGTACGCTACTAAGGCAGCTCTTGGTTTAGGAGCTGAAGTGCGAATTTTTGACAACAAAATCTATAAACTGAAACGACTCCAAACCAACTTAGGCATTAGAGTATATACCTCAACTATCAATGCCCCATCCTTTCAAAAGGAAATACTAGATGCTGACGTTGTTATCGGGGCCATGCATTCCAAATCAGGTCGAAGTATATTAGTGGTATCTGAAGAAATGGTCAGTAAAATGAAACCAGGGTCAGTAATTGTTGATGTAAGTATAGATCAAGGTGGTTGCTTTGCCACATCAGAACTTAGATCCATCCAAAATCCAAGTTTTGTAAAACACGATGTTATTCATTATTGTGTTCCAAATATCTCATCAATTGTTTCAACCACGGCTACAGAAGCCATGAGTAATATTCTGACTCCAATTCTATTAGAAGCTGCTGAAAGTGGCGGTATGGAGCAGCTGATCGCACAAAATATCTCCATTCGGAATGGTGTTTACATGTACAAAGGTTGTTTAACAAACGGATATTTAGGCAAGCGGTTCAAACTCAAATCTACTGACATCAACCTATTTATCAGCTCTAATTATTAAAGCCCAGTAAAATATGCTTTACTAGGCTTTAATATCTTTTATACAAACAAGGTCTTCATATCCACACGTGCTCGGATAATGGCCTCTACCTGATCCATCGGCACTCGGATTTGTTCCAAAGTGTCTCGATCTCTCAAAGTAACAGTATTATCCTCTAAGGTGTCGAAATCTACTGTTACACAGAATGGTGTACCAACAGCATCTTGCCTTCTGTATAGCTTTCCAATACTCCCGGTATCATCGTATTGACATTGGAACGAGAAACTTAATTCTTGGAATAGACCTTTTGCTTTTTCAACAATCCCTGGTTCGTTTCGCTTCAATGGAAGAATAGCACATTTAATAGGTGCAATAGCTGGATGTAATTTCAATACATCTCTTGTACTTGTTTTTCCATCGGTACTGGTCAATGTCTCCTCAATTAAACAATTACTCAAAGTAGCCAAAAACATTCTGTCACACCCTATCGATGTCTCTACCACATAAGGAACATAATTCGCATTTTCCTCTGGATCGAAATATTGCATCTTTTTACCAGACAATTCTTGGTGTGCCTTCAAATCAAAATCCGTACGCGAGTGTATACCTTCTAATTCTTTAAATCCAAATGGAAAATCAAATTGGATATCGACAGCAGCATTAGCATAGTGCGCTAAATTGTCGTGGTCGTGGAATCTAAGCTTTTCAGCTGGTGTTCCAAGTTCTTTATGCCACTCCAAACGAGTAGCTTTCCAATGCTCATACCATTCCAATTCAGTACCAGGCTTAACAAAGAATTGCATCTCCATTTGCTCAAATTCACGCATTCTAAAGATGAACTGACGAGCCACAATTTCATTTCTAAAGGCTTTACCAATCTGAGCAATACCAAAAGGCACTTTTTGACGAGTAGTTTTTTGAACATTCAAGAAATTAACAAAAATACCCTGGGCAGTTTCTGGTCTTAAATACAGCTTTCCCTCCTCACCAGCAATGTTACCTAGCTGAGTCGAAAACATCAAATTGAATTGACGAACATCTGTCCACTCTCTAGACCCACTTTCTGGACAAGCAATCTCTAAATCCAATATTAACTGCTTTAATGCCTCCATATCGCCATCAGTCATAGCTGATGCTAAGCGACCTCCTATAGAGTCAATCTTTTCTTGATTAGTTAATACTCTTGGATTGGTAGATCGAAATTCTGCTTCATTGAAAGCATCGCCAAAACGCTTCTTAGCCTTGGTTATTTCTTTGTTGATCTTTGCCTCAATCTTTTCCATGTAGTCCTCGACTAACACATCTGCTCGATATCGTTTGTTACTCGTTTTATTATCAACTAGAGGATCATTAAATGCATCTACGTGACCTGAAGCTTTCCAAGTCTTTGGATGCATAAAGATTGCAGCATCAATACCTACAATATTATTATTCATCTGAACCATGGATCTCCACCAATAGTCCTTGATGTTATTCTTAAGCAATGAACCTAATGGACCATAATCGTAAACCGCTGACAATCCGTCATACACTTCACTAGATTGATAAATGAAACCGTATTCTTTACAGTGCGCAATTACTTTCTTAAACTGGTCATTCTGTTGAGACATAATCCTATATTTTGATTGGATTTTTTTTTCAAAAATATGCGTAAATTTTAAAATTCGCTCGTAAAATGGAATCGAATTTCTGGATGATTGTCTTGAGCCATCTTCAAAGCCCATGCACTCTCCGCCATAAACACCAAATTACCTTCTTTATCTTTTGCAAGATCTTTCTTTCTTCTAGATACGAATGCTTTCAATTCTTCTTCTGAATCCCAATCTACCCAACAAGCTTTATACATGGGTATTGGTTCATATTCTACAGAGGCGCCATACTCATGCTTCAAACGATATTGAATGACCTCAAACTGTAAGGCTCCAACCGTTCCAATAATCTTTCTACCATTCAGCTCTTTGATAAACAATTGAGCAACACCTTCATCCATCAACTGGAGCACCCCTTTTTCTAATTGTTTAGACTTCAGTGGATCCGCATTATTAACATACCGAAATTGCTCTGGTGAAAAACTCGGTATACCTTTAAAGTTTAATACCTCTCCCTCCGATAATGAATCACCTATCTTAAAATTTCCCGAATCGTACAAACCGACCACATCACCAGGATAGGCCTCTTCAATAATATCTTTCTTAGAGGCCATAAATGAAGTAGGATTCGGAAACTTCATCTTTTTACCTTGCCTAACATGCAAGTAGTTTGTATTTCGCTTAAAGGTCCCTGAACATATCCGCATAAAAGCAATTCTATCCCTATGCTTAGGATCCATATTAGCATGTATCTTAAATACAAAACCAGAAAATTTTGATTCGTAAGGATCAATCTCCCTTTCCTCTGTTTCACGAGTCAATGGGGTTGGAGCAATTTCCACAAAACAATCCAACATTTCCTTGACCCCAAAATTATTCACGGCTGAACCAAAAAATACCGGTGATATATCTCCATTTAAGTAGTCCTCCTTCTCAAACTCTGGATAAACTTCTTCTACCATCATCACCTCTTCTCTAAGCAGTTCTGCAGCGGATTCACCCACATGCGCTTCCAATTCATCCGAATCCAAATCATTGATCTCAATAACATCTTCAGCAGCCTGTTTACTATGTGGCCTGAACAAGACTAATTTCTTTTCGTAAAGATTGTAAACCCCTTGAAATCGTTGTCCCATTCCTACCGGCCAAGACAAAGGCTTAACAGTTAACCCTAACTTAGCTTCGATCTCATCCAGCAACTCAAAACCATCTTTACCCTCTCTATCCAATTTATTGATAAAAACTATAATGGGGGTTTGCCGCATTCGACATACTTTAACCAACTTTTCAGTCTGTGTCTCTACACCTTTCGCTACATCAATTACAACAATAGCTGAATCGACTGCTGTTAAGGTTCGAAAAGTATCTTCGGCAAAGTCTTGGTGACCAGGAGTATCTAGAATATTGATTTTTAAATCACGGTATTCAAAACCCATGACAGAGGTCGCAACAGAAATACCCCTTTGCTTCTCGATTTCCATAAAATCGGAAGTAGCACTCTTTTTGATTTTATTGGACTTTACTGCTCCAGCTGTTTGAATAGCTCCACCAAAAAGCAGCAGTTTTTCAGTTAGTGTGGTTTTTCCAGCATCCGGGTGACTGACAATCCCAAATGTTTTCCTCCTATTAATTTCTTCTACAAATCCCATGAAT
>CAXQNQ010000128.1:0-15374 GCA_964225135.1 Mesoflavibacter profundi | reverse complement strand
AGTTTTTGAACCAACTCAATTTCTGCACCAACTAAATCAATATGTGAAGGCAATACATCCATATTAGGTGTGGAAGTGGGCAATATAGCATCTTTGGGATGATCTACATTTCCCATCAAGCAATCATAAATACTAATTTCATAATCATTTGGAGCAATACCTACGCCAGAGGTTGAATTGGCCTGGGGATCAATATCAATCAATAGTACCTTTTTCTCCAATATGGCTAAACTTGCAGATATATTTATCGCAGTAGTGGTTTTTCCGACTCCTCCTTTTTGATTGGCTATTGTAATGATCTTGCCCATTCTTTGATAAGTATTAGTGAGTGATTGTTGTTGGTCTCTTTAAGTTACAAAAAATTAGAACTCTATTTGCCTCCCCATGGTCGGCAAATGTAATGTTTTTCCATTTTCTGAAAAAAGATTAATTAGTTCTTCTTTGTTGTTAACCACAATTGGGGCAAAGGTGTCAAAGTGACAACCGATTACTTGGTTACATTGAACAAAATCTGCTGCTAATAAAGCTTCTTGTCCACCCATTGTAAAGGTGTCTCCAATAGGTAATATAGCTAAATCAACACTAGGGCACAACATTGGAATTAATTTCATGTCCATTGTTAAGGCTGTATCACCTGCAAAGTAGACACATGCACGGCTATTCCACAAAACAAAGCCTCCAGGATTTCCACCATAGGTTCCATCCGGAAAAACGGATGAATGAATAGCTGTTACATATTTTACGGTAATATTTCCTAATTGAAGATGTCCGCCATGATTTAAGGGCAATCCCTTTAAACCTTTTTCTTGGTAGTAAGTTATTATTTCAAAGTTTGATACTAAGGTAGCACCAGATTGTTTCGCTATGGTTTCAACATCTAGAATATGGTCTTGATGCGCATGACTGATAAAGATATAATCAGGCATTAACTGATCCAATGTAATATCTTTTGCGAGTGGATTTCCCGAGATAAATGGATCGAATAATATACTTGTGCCATCAAACTCTAATAGTATACAAGCATGTCCTAAATATGTTGCTTTCATGTGTTTGCTTTATTTAATAAATATACAAGAATCAAACTAAAGGGCTGAAGAACTTATAGTAATTATAAATTGAGAATATTAAATTCGCATCAAATTTATCAGAATGATAACTATTATAGCTGGAACAAATAGAAAGGCATCTAAAACAGAAAAGATTGCGGGACACATTGAAACCCTCCTAAATAAAAAGGAGGTAAAGTGCCATGTAATTTATCTTTCTGATATTAAACCTACAATTCTACACGGTTTAATGTATGAAGAGGTTCATCAATGTAAAAGTCTAAGCAAGATCCAAGATGACTATATTATTCCTGCTAATAAATTCATCATTGTAAGTCCAGAATATAATGGAAGTTTTCCTGGTGCTTTAAAACTTTTCATTGATGCATTGTCCATTCGGTCTTATGCCGCCAACTTCAAACATAAAAAAATAGGATTAGTAGGGGTAAGTTCAGGTTGGTTAGGTAATACTAGAGGTATGGATCATCTGTCTGATATTTTTTCATACTTAGGTGCTTTATGTTATCCATCTAAGATGGCTATTCCAAAGGTGGAAACTAATTTTGATGGTCAAAACCTCACCGATGCTACTTTAGAGCAACTTCTAGTCGATTTTATTGATCAATTCGTGGCTTTTTAAGCTATTCTTAATCTAATGTCTGGGAACTACAATCCATTTGTGCTATTAAAAGTGTACTTTTGCCCTAATTTATGGAAAAAGTAATTTTCAAAGATTTAGGGTCCATTGATTATCAGCAAGCCTGGGATTATCAAACAGGGCTTCATCAAGAATTGGTGAGTCGAAAGCGTCATAGCAAAGAAGACTCTACGCAGGTTGATGAACGAAAGCATTACTTATTGTTCTGTGAACATCCACACGTTTATACCTTAGGGAAATCTGGTAGCTTGGATCATCTGTTATTAGATGAGCGTGGACTGGATGATAAAGAAGCTACTTTTTACAAGATTAATCGGGGAGGTGATATCACGTATCACGGTCCTGGTCAAATTGTGGGTTATCCAATTTTTGATTTAGATGGTTTCTTTACAGATGTCCATAAATATGTTCGTTTTTTAGAAGAAGCAGTTATTCAGGTATTGGCTGATTATGATATTGAGGGTATTAGAGAATCAGGTTATACAGGGGTATGGCTACCCGAAGATGAAAAGGGTGGCTTGAGAAAGATTTGTGCAATTGGAGTGCATTTATCCCGTTGGGTAAGCATGCATGGGTTTGCGTTTAATGTCAATACAAATTTGGATTATTTCGGAAACATAGTGCCCTGTGGTATTGCAGAACAAACTAGGTCGGTAACTTCTCTACAAAATGAATTGGGAAGAACATTAGATATTGAAATAGTAAAAACTCAATTAAAAGATAAATTCAAATCTCTTTTTGGATTTGAATGGATAAAGAAATAGACACAAAATGAAGGCAGACATTGAAAACCTTATAGGTGAACACATTAAACTATTCATTGTAAAAACAGAACAAATGGATGACCAAGGTCAAACCATTTGGGAAGCAATAATTTACAATCACAGCGATCAAAAGCTAGAAAATATCCTAATTAATACTAAAGGATCGGGTTCGATTGGTGAGCGTGAAGTTGTAACTGCAACTATGCGTTATTTTAAAGATGAACTTCCAGCTGAAACATCTTTTAAAGTGGAATCAATTACAAATGAAGTTTTGAGTATTAATAACGAATTTTGGATTTCTTATTCATTGGAAGATAAACTATATGAAAAAAGAATTCAGTTTATTGGAAATGGAAGAGCATCTAGCTGGTTTTCATTTATTAATGCCGAGGGATTCGAAGTAGAGTAATACGGTCAATTCAATTGATATGAGTGCAAAAAAAATTAATGAGTCAGAGACAATAATGACGCAATTAGTCATGCCAAATGATACTAATCCATTAGGTAATTTGATGGGAGGTAATTTGATGAAATGGATGGATGTAGCAGCGGGAATCTGTGCGGCAAGACATTCCAATGCTCATGTGGTTACTGCATCTGTAGATCATATTTCTTTCGCAAAACCTATTCATTTAGGTGATACTGTAACTATTAATGCTTGTGTGACGAGGGCGTTCACTACTTCGGTAGAAATATTCATTGAGGTATTCGCCTCAGATATTAAAGGAGGAAATTGGCGTAAAGCCAATCACGCTTATTTCTTATTTGTTGCTTTAGATGAGGACATGAAACCTACGGTCATTCCAGAAGCTTTGCCTTTAACTTCTGAAGAGCAAAGTAGATACGAGGCAGCTAAAAGAAGGAGAGACCTTCGATTGATTCTAAGTGGAAGAATGCAACCGAAGGACTCTATAGAACTGACTAATCTTTTTTCTAAAGATTAGTTATCATATTTTCTTCCTGATCGATCCAAATGACTACTTCCTGCCTGCTGGGTACCCATAACTAGGATGTCTTGGATATTCACGTGTGCAGGTCTGCTTGCAATGAAATAGATAGTTTCAGCTACATCCCTAGATGTAAGTGGATTAAAATCTTCATAGATCTTAGCTTTGTCAGCATCTTGATCAAATCGAACTAAGGCAAATTCAGTTTCCTCTACATGCGCTGGGCTGACCTGACTTACACGTATTCCATCTTGATATAAATCTAATCGCATAGCTTTGGTCAGGGCATCAACTGCAAATTTTGTTGCACAATAGACGTTACCCTTCTGATAAACTTCTTTTCCAGCTGTAGAACAAACATTAATGATATGACCTTGGCCTCGTTTGACCATGTCCTTGCTTATAATTTTACTCATGTGCAAGACTCCTTTAATATTGGTATCAATCATAGTATCCCAGTGTTCGATATCACCATCGTATATTTTAGCTAAACCTCTTGCTAGTCCGGCATTATTAACAAGGATATCAATAGGTTTCCAAGACTCATCTAAACTGGACAAAGCCTGTTGCACTTCCTCGTAGCTTCTGACGTCGAATACAAGTGTTTCAACTGGGATTTGGTGCTGATTTTGAATATCTAATTGAATACTTTCCAATCTATCCGCCCTTCTTCCGGTTAAAATTAATCGGTAATTTTTAGCAGCAAATTCATAGGCAGTAGCTTTTCCAATACCAGATGTCGCACCAGTTATTAAAACGGTACCTCTAGTTTGATCTTTTGATTTTTGATTTACGTCATCCATAATGGCAGTGTTTGAATCCTGGGTATCATCTTCAGGTTCAATACCAAAAGCCTTATCATTTTCAGGTGTTTTAAGCTCCTCATTATTTTCTACGGCTGATAAATAGTATTGTTTGGCTAACGCTGGATGATCCTGGTTAAAGTGATGTAAAGCGAGATCGTAATTTGCAAAAGGATGTTTTGGGTCTAGTTTTAGCGTTTTCTTTAGTGCTTTTACTCCTTTTTTAAATTCTTTAAATTGTTCAATTAATAATAAGCCAATTCTATAATGAGCGTCAGGGTGATATGGGTTAAACTTAATAGCATTTTTTAATAATTTCAAGGCCCTAGTCTTATTATTAGGTCTATACTCTATTAATAGTACCGCTAAGTCATAATATACTTCCTTGAATTCTGGATCAAGACTCAATACTTTTTCAAATCTTTTGATGGCCTCTTCCTTCATTCCTTTTTGGAGCTCTAGTCGACCTACTTTATATACCAATTGTTCATTGAAGGTATCTTCATTCAGTGCATCTAAAGCAAAAGAATAAGCCTCCTCTTGTTCGTCTGCTTCAATTAAGAAGTCCACCCACTTGATGGCAGCGTATCCAGATTGTGTTTCCTTAATACCTGTTTCTATCAATTCAAAAGCTTCCTCTTTTATCCCTCTTTCGAAAAGGTCTATTGCTTGTAGAAGGTATGTACTTTCAAATTTTTGATTTTCTTTTTCAATAAATTGAGCTAATAAATCATCAGCATCTGCTTCGGAGTCAACTTCTTCTTCCTCTAAATTAGATATGTTATTATCCATAACCTCATTTACAGCTATTACTCCTTTGTCTTCTGGATTATCAGCAAAGTTTTTGAGGTGTTTTGATTCATCTTGGTGGATAAAATCTTGTTCATTTTGACTCTCTTCAGTTTCTAAGCTTTCATCTACAATTTCTTCAGTGATTTCGGTAACCAAAATATCTTGGTCTATTTCAGAAACTTGATTTTTTGATGAATTTAAAACTTGAACAGTAGCTTGCTTACTTGAACCATTCTGGGCAAGTAAGTTCATACCCGGAATATTAGATAGTTCTACATTTTCTTCAACGGTTTCTAATTCATCAATAGAGGAATTATCTAGTAAAAGGCTATCTGCCAAAATAGGTGTGAATTGCCCAGACTCTATGAGGCCTCGTAATGTATGATGTGCATCCTGCTTATGAATGAATTCAAAAATCGCTTGATAAGATGAATTTCTTAAATCTTCTAAATACCGAATAGATTTTTCTTTAATGATGCGCAAAAACTCACTTATTTCTGTAGATATAGGGCGAATAAGATTTAGCTCCTGATGCAAGATATTTTGCTCTGCTTCATGGATGCTTTTATCGCGCAATTGTTTGCGAATATTCAAATAGATTTCTTGCCAATGATTGATAAATTTTATGATGTCTCCAATGCGTTCAATTTTAGTTGCAGTATGTTGTATTTCACCATTGACTACTTGAATGGAGGGAATAATGATAGTTAATAACCTATCTTGATTATGTAGTGATTTTATGGATTCAAGCCCCAAATGCAGGCAGGTAGAATCTTTTAAAAATTCATTGGAAAGTAGCAGTACTATTTTGTCTTGCCCTTGGTTTATTCGCTCAAATAAATATTCTCCACCAGGTAAATTAGAGGGTAATAGGGTGGATTGAATATTTACTTGATTAAGGTTTTCCATGATTTCAGTAGCAACGACTGAATCAGCTTCATGGAAGCAGAGTGTGAAATGGCTCATGTATTGTAGTTGTTTTGAGAGATTTGAGATTTTATTGGTTTGTTTTCAAAAATGTTTTCATAAAACTGTGAAACTCTGTTTTGAAAGTTTCATATTCAGAAGTAGCTGGCCCATTAAAACCAGTATGTATTTTTTGAACATTGTTTTGCTCATCTAGGAAAATCATTGTAGGGTATGCAATGAGTCTATTTAACATGGCTAACTTCTTTGAAGCTTCCGCTTTTTTCGAATTTCCTCCATAATAAATAGGGTATGGTACATCTAGAGTTTGGCGATATCTTTCAATAATTTCTAAGCTCTTTGCGGGCTCATAATACTCAAATGCCAATCCAAATACGCTTAAATTTTCTGAGGGGTTATCCTCTAGATATTCTTTTAGGAAAAGTGTTTCATCTTTGCAATTTGGGCACCAGGTACCCATAAGTTGCACAAGCTTTTTCTTTCCTTTAAAAGTGGGGTGATCAAGATTGATTTGTTGACCATCTTTATCGAGCATGTCAATATTAAAAGTCGATTGCTCATCAACCATATAAGTCATCGTGTTTAAATCAGCTAATTGAACAGATTGGTCTTTTTTAGCTTCCCAGACTGTTTGCCAATGTTTACCTGACCTAAAGATCCCTTGTATGGTGGAGTCTGGTTGAATTCTTCCTTCAAAAAGAAAAGCATGACTGCCATCAAAAGTAGATAAGTAGATTTTATTTTCTTGAATGGTGCCATCTAGATATCTATAATCACCGGTTTCTGTTCTAAATGTTCCAGTCAATTTGTTTCCATTTTGCTCAAATTCCCCAATTCCATTGTATTGATTATCACCTTCCCCAAAAACAGTAGACCAAGAACCAGAAATATCCATCATTGGAGTCTTAGTAAGTTCAGTAAACCTGTATCCTTTTCCGTACTTGGCTATAAAAGGAATGCTATAATCTTCTTTATAGTTAACATGCCATTTGCCCTCAATGATACCTTCTTTAAATACACCCTTAATATAGGTGTCGAAGTCAGGGAAATCAATTACAATTGTATCAGTTAAGGTTGCTCGATCTCTGTAATAGGTAATATGGTCCACTTTGATTCTTTCTGCACCATTGATAATCTCTATATAAAAAGTGCTATCATCGGTGTAAGTAACTTCCATTGTAAAAGGTAATTCCCCGGCTGTAACTTCCTTAAAACTTAGATTATTAGGATCAGCCAAAGGTTTCCCCTGTTGGTCTAATTGTTGTACTGGAGGATCAAGTCTTAAATATGCTCTCCAGGTTCCTGGAGGTAGTATCGTGTATTCATTTTCGAACGATACACAAGCATTCACACAGAGGATTAATGCAATTGATAAAATGAAAACTATATTTTTAGGTTGCATGATTAATCTTTTGTCGGATAATTATCATCCCAATTTTTAACTTTCGGTTCATTTAGTTGACCTGTACTATTGGCTACAATCATGGAAACTGCTGCATCACCTGTCACATTTACAACTGTTCTACACATATCTAACGGACGATCAACAGCAAAGATTAAGGCAATCCCTAATTCTGGGATTCCAGCTTGTCCTAGGACGATTACTAACATTATAATACCTGCAGAAGGAACTGCTGCTGCTCCGATAGATGCAAGAGTGGCTGTTAGAATGATACCTAACTGAGCTCCAATACTCAGATCTATTTCAAATGCTTGAGCAATAAAGATAGCTGCAACTGCTTGGTAACAACTGGTTCCATCCATATTAACGGTTGCACCAATTGGAAGTATGAATGAAGAGGCTTCTTTTTCGACACCTAAATGTTCTTCAACACGTTCCATAGTCACTGGAAGTGTAGCTGCGGAGGATGAAGTAGTAAATGCTACTAATTGTGCAGGAGCAATTCCTGAGAAAAAGAATCCGTATTTTTTACCTGTAAATACATAAACTAATAGTGGATAAACCACAAATATCATTAAGGCTAATCCAATGAGCAGGGTGATGGAATACATACCCAAGCCTGCAAATATTCCTGGGTCAGGATTTTCCGCAACTAAAGAAGCCATAAGTGCTAATACACCCAAAGGTGCATAAAGCATGATTAAGTCAATGATCTTGAGTACTACTTCATTTAAACCATCAAAAAATCCCTTAATAGATTTGGTCTTACTCGGTTCATTAAGTATGATGCCGATACCAAATAGGACGGAGAAGAATATAACCTGAAGCATATTCTTGTTGTTGGAAGCTGCTTCGAAAATATTAGATGGTACGAGGTCTACTAATGCTTGTAATGGCCCCGATTCCTTCTGACCTATCGCAACCTCAATTTTGCCTTGAGCAGCTTCTTGATATTGAGCTGATAAGGATTCTCTTATTTCAACGGGAATGAATTCTCCAGGCTTAATTAGGTTAACTAAAACCATTCCAATCAAAACCGCTATCACTGTCGTAGCTATGTAGGTCAATATGGTTCTTCCCCCTAGTTTAGAAAGTTTGGAAATATCTTTCATATCTGAAATGGCTTTGACTAAGGAAGCCACGATCAAAGGCACGGCAATCAATTTCAAGATATTGATAAATATAGTTCCGAATGGTTTGACATAATCTATTACAATGGATTTGGCCGTATCGGATTCACCCAAGAGGGTGTTGTCTAATACCACTGCTGTAAATCCAATTATAATACCTATCACCATACCTATGATGATCTTCCAGTGTAGAGCCAATTTTTTCAGTAAAATATACTTTTACTCATTTATAAAATTCTTATATGAATTTATGCCCATTTAAAAATTCTTTAATTTGCATACGTTTTTTCCCTTGGAGTTGAACTTCTTTTAAAGATAAATATCCATTATCAAACCACAACCTTAAATAACTTTTTTGATCTGTTTCAAAAAGCGCACTAGTTTGTCGATCTGCAAGCACAGGATTACAATCAAATATCTTAAACATTTTATCGTCTAAAGTTATCCAAGCAGCAGGGTAGGGGCTCAATCCTCTTACGAAGTCATATGCTTTTTGAACATCCATTTCCGTATTTATTTCACAAGTCTCTTTGAATATTTTAGGTGCATCACAAGCTTCGGAATCAACTTGAGGTAATGATTGCACTGTTTTATTTGCAATAGCCTCTACAGTTTGAAGTACAACTTTTGCACCTAAGTGCATCATTTTATCGTGTAATGATCCTGCAGTATCGTTGGGTGCAATAGGTAAACTTTCTTGAAAAATAATATCTCCTGTATCAATAGCGTGTTTCAGAAAGAATGTCGTAACCCCAGTAGTTTGTTCACCATTCATAATAGCCCAATTTATCGGGGCTGCTCCTCTATATTTAGGTAGCAAGGAACCATGTAAATTGAAGGTGCCTAATGGAGGCATATTCCATACGACCTCAGGAAGCATTCTAAAAGCAACTACTACTTGTAAATCGGCATTTAAATCTTTTAATTCTTGGAGGAATTCTTCAGATTTTAAATTGCTAGGTTGTAGCACTTTTATTTGTTGTTCTTGTGCGTATTTTTTTACAGCTGATTCTATAAGTTTTTTTCCTCCACGGCCACCAAATTTGTCAGTTGCTGTTACGACTCCTACAACTTGTTGCCCATTTTCCACAAGTTCTCTTAAAGAAGCTACAGCAAAATCTGGAGTCCCCATAAACACTATTCTCATCCTATCATTCATTTGAGCTTAAAATAATCAGATTTTGTAAGAATTCTCCTTTTTAGGTTCATTATATTTATAACCAATCGTTAGGATAATAAAAATTGATATTTTTCTTATTTTGTTGCTAATAAAATGACACAAATACACAATTTGAGAACAAATATAGAATTGCCTATAGAAGAGCGTGGAATTACTCATTTATTGGGTAGGAGTTGGGATATAGATAAGCCTGAAGGAATTATCCTTGTTATACACGGATTAGGTGAACATGTTGGTCGTTATGATTCCTTTGCTACATTTTTCAATCAACGTAATATTGCTGTTATTGGATTCGATTTACCAGGCTTTGGGCAATCGCCTGGAATACGTGGGCATGGTGTTTCCATTGAATTAATGCTGCATTGCTTCAAAGCTATGGTAGATTATGTTTCCACGAATTATCCTCATGTACCACTTCATGTTTTTGGTCAAAGTATGGGGGGGAATATTGCCTTAAACTATCAATTACAATCGGAGGATGATCGTATTCAATCTTATATCATTGGGAGTCCTTGGATTAAGACCGCCTTCGAAGTAAGCCCCCTATTAATTAAAGTGGCTAGTGTAGCTTCAAAAATTTTACCACAGATTACCAAATCCAATGATTTAATTGTTGAAGAAATTTCTGACCTACCTAATATTGTAAAGGCATATAAGTCTGATCCATTAGTCAATGGGCGAATTTCATTAGGATTTGGATATAGTATGTATTTGGCTGCTAATCAATTAGATGCCTATACAGGACCTTTCAATAAACCAACTTACATAGCACAAGCTGAAAACGATAAACTAACTTCGTTCAAAGCAACCGCTCAATTTGTAAAAAGAAATTCAGCAGCTATTACATTTAAAAGTTATCCAGACTTGAAGCACGAATTACACAATAGTTCCCGTTCAAGTGATGTATTAGAAGGCTATTATACATGGATGAACTCCAACTAACCTAATTATTATGACCGCAAAACAATTTATTCTTGGTTTACCTGCTAAAGTAAATCCAGTAGCATTGGAAGGACACCAATCGAATTTTCATTTTAAAATATCAGGAGAAGAAGGTGGAGATTTCACTGTGGAGGTAAAAGATGGTGATCTTAAGGTATATGAATCTCTTCAGGGAGATCCTGCTTGTGTAGTTCAAGTAAAAGACCAAAATTTAATCTCTATAGTCACAGGAAAGTTAAATCCAATGATGGCAATGATGACTGGAAAAATAAAAGTATCCAATACAGGGGAGATGATAAAGTTTGCCAAGATTTTTGGCTTTATGTAATTAAATTCGAACAGCTGATTTAATTATATACAGTGGGCGTTTCTTGATTTCTTCATAGATGTTCGATAAGTAAATACTAATAATGTATAGGTTGAGACAAGTAATTGCGAAGAATATGGAAGAGAGAATAACTAAAAAAGCCCATCCAGGTACTGCTTCGTGATAGTCTCCAAAAATATCGTAATTCGTAAATTTCACTAGCAGTGTATTGATAGTAACTACTACTAAAATCCCTATAGATAAAAGAAAAATTCTAAGCATCAAACTTCGAAGAAAATTTGAAAAAGACGTGATGGCTATCAATGATGTCCTGAATTGCTCCCTTACCGTTCGATCGGTATGATGAACCGTTTCTTTTACCTCAATAAATGCCGAAGGATAACCTACAACTGCATACAACGCCTTCATGAACCTTACATTCTCTCTTAGCTTCAATAAGGAATTCAAAGCACGCCTAGATATTATTCGAGTATTATGGGCATAAGGATCCAACTCTAGTTTGGAGTGCTTGGCAATGATTCTAAAGAATTGTTTATTGATAAATTTGGATACTGGGCCTAGTTTTTTCCTATTTCCCCTTAAATAAACTATATCATTTCCTTGTTTTGATTTATCATAAAGCGCTCCTATAATAGATGGATTTTCAATAAAATGATCCTCTAAAATAATGGTGTAATCTCCATTTGAGCGATCAAATCCTGCTAAAACGGCGTTATTGAAATGAACAGGGTTGGATAAGTTAAGTATGAATGTATTTTGCTTGATTGCCTCATTTAAATCAATAGATAAACTTGGGTCAATAGTATTTGAAGAGTTATTGACTAAAATATATTCGAAATCCTGGAAATGATTTTTAACATAGGCATGGATATGGTTTAATCGCTTAAGTACTTGACTAAAGGATCTTTCATCACTCAATACTAGTACAATGCTCAAAAAAACATTATTAAGCTGCTTTTCCATTGTTGCCCCAATTTAAAAGTTTAGAAGTTAAACAATCATTTATGAATAACTAAAGATATAGATAATTCTACTTCCATTTAAGTATGGAAATTCTTCTGCTCTTTTTATTTGCCAATATTCATAAGTTGAATATCTAAAATAGAAAAGCCACTTTCCAATGAAAGTGGCTTTTTATATCTAATTCCTATTTATTTATAGGTGTATAACTTCATCATAAGCAGCAGCTACTGCTTCCATAACTGCCTCACTCATAGTTGGGTGAGGGTGTACTGTTTTAATCATGGTGTGTCCAGTTGTTTCAAGCTTCCTAGCAGCTACCACTTCAGCAATCATCTCTGTTACATTTGCACCAATCATGTGTGCACCTAGGAATTCACCATATTTTGCATCAAAGATTACTTTTACAAATCCTTCACTTACACCAGCGGCTTTGGCTTTTCCCGAAGCTGAAAATGGAAACTTCCCAACTTTAATGTCAAAACCTGCTGCCTTGGCAGCTTCCTCTGTATATCCAACAGAGGCTACCTCAGGTGAACAATAAGTACAACCTGGAATATTGTTGTAATCTATTGTTTCAGGATTTAAACCTGCAATAGCTTCTACGCAAGTAATTCCTTCAGCTGAAGCAACATGTGCTAAAGCTTGTCCTTTTACGATATCACCAATAGCATAAACCCCTGCCACATTAGTTCTATAATATTCATCTACTTCGACTAGACCTCTATCTGTTTTAACACCTAGTGTTTCTAAACCAATATTTTCAGTATTAGGACTTACACCAGCAGCAGATAGAACTACGTCACATTCAATGATTTCTTCCTTACCTGTTTTTCTGTTTTTTACTTTAACCTTACAAGTTTTTCCTGCTGTATCGACTGATTCAACAGAAGAATTTGCCATGATTTTCATGCCTTTCTTCTTGTAAATTTTGGTCAATTCTTTTGATACATCTTTATCCTCTCTAGGAACCAAACCTTGCTCCATAAATTCAACAATAGTAACCTCTGTTCCAATTGAATTATAGAAATATGCAAATTCAACTCCAATCGCTCCAGCACCTACAACAACCATAGATTTAGGCTGTTTTTCCAATGACATGGCTTTTCTGTAACCAATCACTTTAGTTCCATCAATTGGAAGATTTGGAAGCTGACGAGCTCTACCTCCAGTTGCTAATATGATGTGATTCGCAGTGTATTCTTTTGTTTTGCCAGATTCATCTTTAACGGCTACTTTTTTCCCTCTAAGCAAACTTCCGTGACCATTAAGAATATCAATCTTGTTCTTTTTCATTAAAAAGTTAACTCCTTTGCTCATGCCATCGGCAACGGATCTAGATCGGTTAATCATGGCAGTGAAATCCGCTGTGGATTGACCCACCTTAATTCCGTACTCTTCTGCATGGCCAATGTATTCAAATACTTGAGCACTTTTAAGGAGAGCCTTGGTTGGTATACAACCCCAGTTCAAACATATTCCACCGACATGCTCTCTTTCTACAATAGCTACTTTCATACCTAATTGAGAAGCTCTAATGGCTGCTACGTATCCGCCAGGTCCACTACCAATAATTATGACATCGTAATTCATTGCTGTCAATTTTTCTGCAAAAGATGATTTAAATTTTGCCCAAATATAGTAATAGAAATGCAAAAATAGAGTCAAAATAAAAATTCCCTGTTGTATTGTTCAACAGGGAATCAATCGACTTACTGATACTATTATTAAATAATTATATCCAAAATTGTTTTAAACTACTTTTTGATAGTTTATTAAATATATAAAATCTTAATTAATAATATATTTATAACATTGATTTTATTAAGACTTCATCACAATTCTAATTAATCTTTTCTCCCCAAAAGCCGTTTCATCCATTTTGAGATATATGATGTCCGAAAATTGAATTAGTTGATTAGTTTCAATAATATCTTTCTGCCTTTGAAATTCATTTGCAAACTGATTCAATGCAAAAAGTGACTGATCTAAACCGGAGAATTCATTAAATATATTGGTTGCAAAATCTACGACTCCTAAAGATGAATCTGTGATAAATCTAAATTCTTGGTATACTTGATTGCAGCCAGTTTGTAAAATTTCTACCTCAATATCTTTGTATACAAACTGTTCAGATGTTTGGAATGGACCCGTCTCTTGGAATAAGTAATTTTCCAATTGATCTTGAATAACTTTAAAAATTGGAACTGGACTATCATATAAACAATTGGATGGATCTATATTTCCAATGTCTTCTGTTTGATCCGAATTATTTTTATTAGTACACGAAACAAAATACAAGCAAAAAAATGTTAAGAAAAAAATGAATGATTTAAGTGGGAGGGTTTTCATAAAGAATTCTATGTTTTTAATAAAAAATGAACAACAAATTATAGCTTTGTAGGACCAATTTTCTAAAACTAAATTAATTATTGTAATAATCTGCCAATGAAAGGGGGAACATCAACCAATATGCACCACCTCGTAGACCAATTTATGGAATCAGTGGTTGCCAAAAATCCTGGAGAAGTAGAATTTCACCAAGCGGTAAAAGAAGTTGTCGAAACAATCATTCCTTTTATACAGGATAATCCAAAGTACCAAGGTAAAGCTTTATTAGAAAGATTAACTGAACCAGATCGCTTAATCACATTCAGAGTGTCTTGGGTGGATGATTCAGGAAAAATCCAGGTCAATAAAGGTTATCGAGTACAATTCAATAATGCATTAGGTCCGTATAAAGGTGGATTGCGCTTTCACCCTTAGGTTAATCAATCCATTCTTAAGTTTTTAGGATTTGAACAAATCTTTAAAAATAGCTTAACCACGCTTCCAATGGGTGGAGGTAAAGGAGGTTCAGATTTCAATCCAAAAGGAAAATCTGATAATGAAATCATGCGATTCTGTCAAGCTTTCATGATTGAGTTAAGTCGACATATAGGAGCTGATACGGATGTTCCAGCTGGAGATATTGGAGTAGGTGGAAGAGAGATAGGTTATATGTTTGGCATGTACAAGAAGATAAAGAATATTCACCATGGTGTATTGACTGGTAAGGGATTAAGCTATGGTGGCTCTTTAATTAGACCTGAAGCAACTGGTTATGGATGTGTATATTTTGCCAACTATATGCTTGAAAAAGCTGGTAAAGACATAAAAGGTAAGCAATGTCTGATTTCAGGCTCTGGTAACGTAGCTCAATTCGCTGCCGAAAAGCTTATTAGCTTAGGGGCAAAAGTAGTTTCTATGTCCGATTCTTCTGGATCTATATATGATTCTAATGGAATTACCCTAGAAAAACTTGACTGGATAAAGGATCTAAAAAATAATAAGCGTGGAAGAATAAAAGCCTATGCTGATCATTTTGATGTACTTTATCTAGAGGGCCAGCGTCCATGGGCAATTAGGGGGGACCTTGCTTTCCCTTGTGCAACTCAAAATGAATTAAGCTTAGAGGATGCCCAAAAGTTAGTTGCAAATGGTGTAATTGCAGTT
>CAXQNQ010000127.1:0-5768 GCA_964225135.1 Mesoflavibacter profundi | reverse complement strand
AATCGGAATATTCTGAAGATTTGGATTATTAGAACTTAAACGCCCTGTTGTAGTTAATGCCTGATTAAAAGAAGAATGAATTAAACCTGTTTTCTTACTAACTAACTTAGGCAAGGCATCTAAATAGGTCGACTTCAATTTAGATAAACCCCGATAAGCAAGAATTTGCTTAACGATAGGATGATCTTTCTCTAGCTCTTTTAACTTGTCCTCAGACGTTGAATATTGCTTAGACTTGGAACTCATCTTCCAACGATATGGAATTTGCATCCGATCAAAAAGAATTTCTCCAACCTGTTTAGGAGATAAAATATTAAATGGTGAACCTGCAGCGATATATAATTCCTTTTCTAACTCCAATAAACGCTGTTCAATAGAAGCAGACTGCTGCGCTAAAACATTCGCATCGATGTTGACTCCATTATACTCCATCTGAACCAAAACCTTGATTAAGGGTTCTTCCATATCGTGATACAGCGCATTTAAGCCATCTTTATCCAAATCGGCAAATAGAATCTCATCTAACTGAAGGGTGATATCGGCATCTTCGGCCGCATATGGGACTACTTTATCGACAGACACGTCACGCATACTAAGCTGATTCTTCCCCTTGCCTATTAAGCTCTCAATCGGAATGGGTTTGTACTTCAACATTACCTCCGCCAAATAATCCATCTTATGACGCAGGTCGGGATGCAACAAGTAGTGCGCAATCAAAGTATCCCGAATGGGTCCACCCAATTCAACACCATGACGCTTCATGACAATAGCATCATACTTATAGTTGTGCGCTATTTTTGCGATGCTATCACTTTCTAAAACAGGTCTAAAGATATCTACTATAGCCTGGCACGCATCTTGATCAGCAGGAACTGGAACATAGTAGGCTTCTTTACTTTTATACGCAAACGCTAGACCTACTAAGGAGGCGTCATTCGCGTTAATACTAGTAGTTTCCGTATCAAAGCAAATAATTTTTTGCCCTAATAATTTAGAGGCCAATTCCTGCATCCCCGCTGTAGTATCAACTTTATGATAAGTTGCCCCAGCATCTTCTATTGTTGTAAATTGTTGGCCTGCTGGTTTAGATGCAGTACTTGAAGTAGATGCAGCAACTGGTCCACCTCCAAATAGACCACCTAATCCTGTATCTGGTTCTGGTTCTCCCAGCATTAAAGCTGTTAATCTTCTGAACTCTAATTCTTGAAAAAGCTTTCCTAAAAAAGGACGATCAGGCTCCTCAATAATCAAAGAATCAAAGTCAACATCAACAGGTACATTGGTATCTATAGTCGCAAGTACTTTGGACATACGACCTTGTTCTGCAAATTCGATAACCCGTTCCTTTTGCTTTCCTTTCAATTCATCTGCATGCTCTAATAAGCCTTCTAAGGAATCATATTGTTCTAATAATTTTTGCGCTGTTTTGGGTCCAATACCCGGAATACCAGGAATATTATCTACTGAATCCCCTTGTAAGCCCAGCATATCAATAACCTGCTCGACCCGCTGAATACCCCATTTTTCCAACACCTCATCCACTCCTAATACTTCAACATCACCTCCACTACGTGCTGGCTTGTACATAAATATATTTGGTGAAACGAGCTGTGCATAATCTTTATCCGGGGTCATCATGTACACTTTAAACCCCTTTTGCTCTGCCTGCTTAGCTACTGTACCTATCACATCATCCGCTTCATATCCTTCACAGGTAAGAATGGGAATTTTGAATCCTTTGATTACTTCATGGATATATGGAAATGCTGCGGTGATCTCCTCTGGCTGTGCCTCTCGATTAGCTTTATAATCTTCAAAAATCTCGTTTCTAAAAGTAGGCCCACTCAAATCAAAACTAACTGCGATATGCGTTGGATTCTCCCGCTTCATTAAATCCCTTAGCACATTGGTAAAGCCCATAATAGCTGAGGTATTTAATCCTTTTGAGTTTATCAGTGGCCTAGAAATAAAAGCATAATGCGCCCGATAAACCAAAGCATGGCCATCTAATAAGAAGAGTTTTTTTTCAGACATAGTAAGAGCAGATTTATAATACCTTTAAAATATGATATTGTACTTAATTAAAAGAGCTTCTGTAAAACTTAATGCTACACCAGTATCTCCTGTGCTATCCAAAACAACACGTACATCATCATCATAAAAGAATTCTGTCACCAAATTCAAAGAAATATTCTTGAGTAACTGAATATTAATATCCGTTTTCCATAACACATCGATGTTTTGAGGCTTCATCAAATAATTAGAGAATAGATCTAATGAAGTGTTCAGATTCATCTTGTCCTCAAAATACTTATTTGAATAGACCATCTTTAAATTGGATCCCATCTGCCTTAATGAGCGTTCACCCACCAAATTACCATGAATATTCAAAGCGGCAATTTCAGGATCATTGACATAGATTATTTTATAAGAAACCGGTGAATAAAACAAGGATAGGTTTTCGTTAGGCTTATAATCTAAACCAGGAGAAAACGTAGCCGTAATTGGAGATAAGAACTTAGCTAAACTTGCTCGATCCCCAGCTGTATTCCGGACCACGTTACCTTCATACGTATTGAGCAACAAAGTCTGCGTTTGAAGTTCTGCAGCAAAAAACAAGCGTTCATCTTGTCCTTTAAATCCAAACTTGGAGTTGAATCGAAAGACATCTAAGTTTTTCACAAACAAGGTATCCTCAGCGCCTAATTTTTGGACCGAGAATTGTAAGGTTACGTTGTTTTCCCAAGCTATATTATTCTTTTTATGGTTCAAAAACCAATTGTTCAGACCACCAAAACCGATCCGATTTCCACCAGCACCCGGTCTTGGGTTAATCTGTAAAAGTTGGGCAAAATCTAAGCCTAAGCCACCCCCTACCTTCCAATAGACTGGTGCTGTTTCAACAGAATCGACAGATGCTTGTCCATAAGATAACTGGAAAGCACAAAAGGCTAGTACACAAAGGAGTATGTGTTTAAAATTCATATCAAAATATTAAAAAATAAAGAATAGACCGTAAATATAATGAATGTGAAAAACCAAGCATAAATGTGCAAGTATTTATCCTAGAATTAATCTATGAATCACAGATTTAAATTACATTTGGAGCAAATTCTTCTAAAGGTGGAAAGAACCGTTTTAAAGGCACACATTTTCTTGCTCATAGTAGCATTGATTTATGGAGCAAATTACTCCATAGCCAAACTTGTGCTAAACGATGGTTACATTGCACCAAATGGATTTATATTAATTCGAGCAGGCCTTGGTTTTGTATTGTTCTTTTTATTTCATCGCTTTTTTGTCCAGGAAAGGGTTGAACGAAAGGATATACCTCTGATTGCAGTATGTGGACTTTTTGGGGTAGCTATAAACCAATTGTGTTTCTTCAATGGGCTCAAATTGACCAGTTCTGTTCATGCCTCACTGATCATGCTTACCGCTCCTATGTTAGTGCTAATTGCATCTTCCATATTGCTTAAAGAGAAAATTACACTCATCCGAATAATAGGGCTAATCATTGGAGCATCAGGAGCCGCCTTACTCATACTCAATAGATCCAGTTCGTCGGCAGGGGAAGCGAGTATCGGTGGGGACTTGCTCATACTAGTTAACGCCAGCTCTTATGCCATATATTTAGTTATTGTAAAGCGCTTAATGAAAAAGTACAATCCCCTTACTATAGTCAAATGGGTCTTCTTTTTTGGTTTTATATATGTAATCCCATTTGGTTATAATGAATTTATTCAAATTCAAGTACAGACATTTACCACTCAAATCTGGCTTGCAGTAGCCTTTGTAATATTTGGTACGACATTCTTAGCCTACCTATTGAATGCCAAAGCACTTACCCTGGTTAACCCAACAGTCGTTTCAGCATATATTTATCTGCAGCCCCTAGTCGCAACCATTATCGCTATACTTTTTTCTGCGTACAGACTAGAGGGAACTACTATCCTCTCCGCATTTCTAATCAGTATTGGACTGTATTTAAGTGCATTTTTCTCTTATCAAAAAAAATAATGTATTACGCTATACGGTATCAATTTCTAAAAAGAAATAAACTTTAATATATACAAGATTGAAAATGAATAGACTAATAAAGTAGCAAACACAACAAAACTTTTATAAATGTTTTTAATAATAAATTATAAATAAAATAATGTTTTGTGGATCGTTACATAGAATAATATTTTTATGTAATTTAAACTGCATAACTGCTATTTAATTGTGCAATTATTCTGAAAAACCCCTAAAATCTTCCAAAATCAGAATGCCATTTTAATTAAAAGCAAAGACCAAACCCCCTTTAGATGAAGCTAAAACGACCGAATCAATCTGATCTACTATTTATTAGTAATGTGATCCAAGAAAAGGATGAAATAGATTATGCTATTATAGGTGCACTATCTAATGATGAGATATTAGAAGTAGTAGAATTACTCCTAGAAAGTAAAGCATTTACCCACGCAATTCTTATTCTAGAATTTGCTGTATCAAATAGACCCAGTCATTCCGAGATTTATGTCAAACTTATTCAAGTTTTGATGCTTAATAATAACTTGGAGGAAGCGGAAGAAATACTAGATTGTCATGCGCGTGCAGTACTAAATACTTTTGACTATAAAATGCTCAAAGCTGAAGTATTAATCCAAATGCATAAAATTGGTGAAGCAGAACTTATGTTGGAATCGATTCAGATATCAACTAATGAGCAAGCTTGTATGCATCTTTTTTTAAAGGCGCAATGTGCATTAGCTGTACAACTAAATTTCTTGGCAATTGACTTATTGAAGCAGTCTATCAAATTAGATGCAGACAATCAACTCGTTCAACAACAATTGTTGAGCCTATTATCTAAACCAGAAGAACTCCAACAAAATCAATCCTTTTTAGAAGAAATCCTGGATGAAAATCCTTTTGCATATCAGCTTTGGTATTTATTGGGTAAAATGCAGCTTAACAATGGTAATAAATTAAAAGCACTTGAAGCATTTGACTTTGCCTCTATAGCTACTCAAAGATATCTTCCAGCAACTGAAGCTAAACTAGAGCTCTTTTTAGAATCGGGTCAATATGTATTAGCATTGGATGAATTACTGCATATTATTGAGCACTTTGATCCAACTATAGATCATTTCTTACAAACTGCCTTTTGCTTTATGCAACTAAGCAAAATTGATAATGCCGCTCAGATCTTACATTTTGCCCAGGAATATTATCCAGATGAAGAAGAGATCTATTTTTTACTAGCTCAAATAGAAATAGAGCGTAAGGATTATCTAGTAGCTATAGAGTATGTCAATATGGCTCTAAATCTTAATACAGATAATGAAATCTTTCACAACATTGCTGCAGATATTTATAAAGAATTAGGAGACGCCTATGCTATGAAGCAACACCTGCTCAACAGTATAGCATTAGACCCCATTAACCATGAACCTTGGGTAAAACTCATTCTAAACTACCTGCATCAAGGAGATTTCGAGCAATGTAATGCTTTACTCGAAGAAGCCTTACAAAGCACTTATCATACTCAACTAGATCTCTTACAAGCAGCTATTTGGATAGAAATGGACCAAAGATTCTTGGCCTTTGAAATTCTAAATCAAATTGCAGAAGAGGATGTAAAAGCAATCAATCAGATTTATAGCTTTCTTCCGAAACTTATAAATGACAGTGATTTAAAAACCCTAGTACAGGTATTCCAAACCATATAATGTGTTGGAATACCTGATACTTTATTAATCAATAAATCGCATTTTCATTGC
>CAXQNQ010000126.1:0-4085 GCA_964225135.1 Mesoflavibacter profundi | reverse complement strand
GAAGTATGGGTGCATGACGAAAATGGGAATGCAAGTTGGGTTCAAGTAATACTTGAAGTGACGGATAATATGGGTGCATGTCAGAGTAATTTAATTTTACAAGGAAACGTAAGTATGGCAAGCGGTTTGGCTTTGCCAAGTGTTGAGTTGTGGAATGTTCAAGTCTGGATGCTAGACCTAACTGATATAGAAGGAAACTTTGATACTGAGGTTGTCGATGATGATCAGTATGTTGAGTTTGTGGCTCCGTATTCAAACTTGGTTAATGGGGTTACTACCTTAGACTTAGTAGCTATTTCAAAGCATATATTGAATATGCAGGCGTTTAATAGTTCATACCAATATTGGGCTGCAGATGTGAATGGTTCTGGAACTGTAACGACCCTTGATATGGTATTTATCCAAAAAGTCATTTTAGGCATGTTGGATGAATTTCCCATTCAAAAGAATTGGCGATTTTTCATCAATGAGAATGCTACACAACCTTGGTCTCAAGAAGAAAAACTCGTGCTATCTAGTCTATCCACTTACCAGGACATAGATGTGGTAGGCGTCAAGTTAGGAGATGTGAATTTCAGTGCACAACCTGAATAAAAAAAGGGGACTTCAATAAGTCCCCTTTTTTTATTAATTCAATAGCTCATAAATACCTGCGATACCTTGGCCTCCGCCCACACAGGCCGTTACCATACCGTATTTATTTCCTCGTCTCCTCATTTCATTAAAGAGTTGAGTAGATAGTTTTGCACCTGTGCAACCCAAGGGGTGTCCTAATGCAATGGCTCCACCATTTACATTGACAATGTCTGGATTGAGATTAGCTTCTTGAATAACCGCTAGTGCTTGAGCAGCAAATGCCTCGTTTAACTCAATTAAATCGATATCATTCAAGGTAAGTCCAGCTTGATTTAAAGCTTTAGGAATGGCCTTGCAAGGTCCAATACCCATATAGAGTGGATCTACACCAGCAACTGCGCAAGAGGCTAGTCGTGCAATAGGAGTGAGGTTGTATTTTTTAACATACTCTTCGCTCACTACTAAGGTAAATGCTGCACCATCAGACGTTTGAGAGGCATTCCCTGCTGTTACAACGCCTTTTTGTGCAAAAACTGCTCTCAACTTGCCTAAAGCCTCCACTGTAGTTGATCGTCTTACGCCTTCATCCATGGCAACGGTATGAGAAGTACTTACCTTTTTGCCATCTTTTACAAATACTTCTTCTACTTCAATGGGTACGATTTCATCGTTGAATTTACCTGCATCTATAGCTTTAGCAGCTTTCAAATGAGATTCATATGAAAATTGATCTGCTGCTTCTCTGGAAATACCGTATTTCCTTGCAACAGCTTCAGCGGTGATACCCATACTTACGACATAGTCTGGAGTGTCTTTAGCCACATTATAGTTTGGTGCTAATTTATATCCAGTCATAGGTATCATACTCATGCTTTCTGTTCCTCCAGCAATATAGGCATGACCCATTCCTGCATTGATTTTAGCCGCAGCGATGGAGATGGTTTCAAGTCCAGAGGCACAGTATCTATTTACCGTCATACCTGGAACAGATTCCCCTAAGGCCCTTACTGAGATCATACGACCAATTTGCAGGCCTTGTTCCCCCTCAGGATTAGCACATCCAACTATGACATCATCCACTAAGGCGGGATCAAAGTCAGGAGTACTATTCATAATATGCTTGATGACCTGAATGGCTAAATCATCCGAGCGATAATTTCTAAAACCACCTTTCTTTGCTTTACCAACGGCAGTTCTATATGCTTTTACAATATATGCGTCCATGATTTTTTCTTTTATGGTGGTTTAGTTTCTAAGTGGTTTTCCTGTACTTAAGATGTGTTGGATTCTTTCAAGTGTTTTCTGTTCCCCACATAAGCTTAAGAAGGCCTCTCTTTCTAAATCTAATAGGTATTGCTCGGATACTTGTTGTTGACTTGTTAAATCGCCACCACATAACACATATGCTACTTTATGGGCGATCTTGATGTCATGATCAGAGGCATAGCCACCTAGTTTTAATTCATTGGCTGCTGCATAGAGAGCTCCTAAACCACTTCGGCCTAAGACCAAAATATCATCTCTTTGAATAGGTTGGGTGTATCTTTCCGCCAATTGTAAAGCATATTTTTTAGCTTCAGCAATGTTTGAGGATAGATTAGTGACCACTTTGTCCTTATGGTTGAAATAGCCTAAATCATATGCCTCATAAGCAGATTTAGAAACAGATGCCATTGCTATTGTTCTAAATCGCTCAATAAGCGTAGGAATCATAACATCTCCTTGGAAAAAGGAATCGGATGCTCTCAATGCAAATTCTTTTGTTCCACCTCCTCCTGGTATTAATCCAGATCCAACTTCGACTAATCCTATGTAGGATTCTGCAGCCGCAACTACACCGTCACAATGCATACTCAACTCACATCCACCTCCAAATACGTAACCTTGAGTTGCAGCAACTACGGGAATAGAAGAGTATCTGCAACGCATCATGGTTTGTTGGAATAGGTTGATGGCCATATTCAATTCGTCAAATTCTTGTTCATAAGCCATCATAGCCATCATCATTAGGTTAGCTCCAACTGTAAAATGTTGTGCGTCATTTCCAATAACTAAAGCTTTCCAATCGCCCTGTTCAGCAATATCAATGGATTGATTTATTCCAGTTAATATACCTTCTCCAATTGCATTCATTTTTGAAGTGAACTCCAAACACAATACACCATCTCCAATATCGTGTAGAATGATTTCATTGTTTTGAAGAATTGGTTCTTGCTTACGGTAGGTATCTAGGATAATGAATCCTTCTGTCCCTGGGATCTGCTCATATGACTGACTTTGATTATTGTAGAACAAACGTTTGCCATTCTCCATTTTGTAGAATGAATTCAGACCTTTATTCTGCATGTCTTTGACCCAAGATGCCACTTGACCGCCTTCCGCTTCGATGGATTGGATCACTTCGTTAAAGCCAAGTATATCCCAATACTCGAATGGGCCTAATTCCCATGCAAATCCAGCTTTCATTCCATCATCTAAGCTGTAGCATTGATCTGTAATTTCAGGTATGCGTTTAGAGCAATACGCAAATAGTCCATTTAGACTTCTGCGTATCAATTCACCTCCTTTGTCAGTGGTTTTGTATAAGGCTTGAATACGCTTGTTTCTATCCTCTATTTGCTTAGCTAATTGCAGTGATTCAAGCTTAGGTGAAATCCTAGATCTATATTCTTGTGTATTCAGGTCATAGGATAGAATGACTGATCTACCTTTGTCATCCCGTTCTTTTGTTTTTTGATAAAATCCTTGTCCTGTTTTATCACCCAAATAATTATTTTCAATTAGGTTGGTGAAATATGACGGGATTTCAAATTGTTGAGCATCTTCATCATCTGGACAATTCGCTTTTATGCCTTTTAAAACCTTGTCAGCCGTATCCAATCCAACCATATCCATTAATCTGAAAGTACCTGTCTTAGGTCTACCAATGGCTGGACCAGTGAGTTTATCTACTTCTTCAATAGTTAAGTCTAGCTCCTGGGTAAGCTCTAAGATTTTTGCCATGGAGAAAAGTCCAATTCTATTGGCAATAAATGCAGGCGTATCTTTGGCCAATACAGTTTGCTTGCCCAAATAATCTGCACCAAAATTCATTAAAAAATCGATTACAGCAGGCTCTGTTTCTTGAGTTGGGATTACTTCTAGTAACCGCATATACCTTGGAGGATTAAAGAAGTGCGTTCCACAGAAGTGTTTTTTGAAGTCTTCACTTCTTCCTTCTGCCATCATGTGTATAGGGATTCCTGATGTATTTGATGTTACCAGAGTACCTAAACTACGCAGATTATCTACTTTTTCAAATAGTTGCTTTTTGATGTCTAAACGTTCAATGACAACTTCTATAACCCAATCACAATTTTTAATTAGGGATAAATGATCCTCGAAGTTTCCAGTTGTGATTCGTTTGGCAAAGTCTTTTTTGTATAAAGGAGCCAATTTAGCTTTTAGGGCCTGCTTTAGTGCTTGATCCGCTAGGCTATTTCTTATAGCTTGATTTTGTTTTTGGTCTT
>CAXQNQ010000125.1:0-6504 GCA_964225135.1 Mesoflavibacter profundi | reverse complement strand
CACAACTATGTATACCAAGATTTGGGGCTATGATAACTTATGTTTCCTTTATTCCTAGCTAAAATTTGATTATTTTAGGCATAGCTTGTTATTTATACGGGGGTAACAAGCTTATTTAAAACCCGTTTGATACATTAGGCTATGGTTAATAATCTTTTAAAAGTAGGCTCGTTTTTGATTGGTGCATTTATGCCCATGCTTTGCTTTGCCCAAATTCAAGGATTAGAAATCACGGAAGAAGATTCCTTACATACCGATTTAGAGTATAATACCTATAATTTGTCCTTCATCTACTTAAAAAACACGAATACAGATAGCTTATTCCTGTCCTGGGAACTGACAGAAGAAGTGTTAGAAGAGGAGTGGTATGTCACTATTTGTGATAATGTAACTTGTTATGGCGTATTACCTGATGGAGCTGATATGTACGGAATAGCGCCTGACCAAACAGTCTACATCCGAATGGAGGTGAATCCCTATGAACATGATGGATTTGGTCATGTACGCTTATTATTAACCGAGACTAATGACCCTCAATCATCGACTCAATACCTAGATTTCACCTTTGAAACAAAAAATCATACCAGCGCTTACCAGCTTGAAGAAAATCTTCCTAACTTAAAAATATATCCAAACCCTTATACAGACTACTTGTATTTTTCAAACCCAAGTAATGAAACGGTTCAAGTTGATTTACTTGATATTAAAGGAGCATCCTTGAAATCATTTAGTCTTTCTCCTCAGTCCAATACATATATCAATACCGAAAATCTGCCCTCTATTTACGCTGCAAGATGTATGAATAGCTCGCAGGTCAAGACTATACCATTAATAAACCTACGATAACAGTCCTTTTATGAAACATTTGTCACTACTCATAATCTGTCTATTTGCACAGCTGGTCTTTGCACAATCTGGTCTAGATTTATCTGTTTTAAAAACCAGCCAAACATCTAACCAGCTTATCTTTGATGTGAGTTTGGATGCAGCTCAAATAGCAGCATTGGATTGGTCGACTGGATCTGTAGTTGATCCTCAAATCAATGAAGGGACACCCATCTTAAGGAAAGGCGCACCTCAAATGTATAAACTGACGGAAAATGTGATGACCAAGGGTATGCAGTCTTTCGTGATAAAAGTTATATCGCATGAGTCTGTAGATATTCCCAATGTAGATATTCTTCCCTCAAAAGGTATTCTATACCGGGATACAGATCCAAGCACCGTTCCATTAGAATATGGACCAGAGTACACAAGTATTGGTTTTTATCCTGTAGCGCCAGCTGCTTTGTCTGAGGTATATGTACAACAAGGCATTACTGGACAGCGATTGTATGTTCAACCGGTGCAATATGATGCAGTAAATAAAGTGCTTCGCGTTCACACCCACTTTACGGTAGAGCTGACAGATAATCAAGTCCCAGTAGCTGGACAAGCTATTTCCAAAGGACAAAGAGAAATACTTGAGCGTCGCTTTTTGAATTTCAATACACAGGACAACCGCTATGATGAGGTAGTCGAATCAGGAGAATTATTGGTTATCACAGATCCAAGTTATGCATCTACCATTCAGGATTTGGTGGATTGGAAAATAGAACGTGGGATTAGAACCACCGTGGTATCAGTAGACGAGGCTGGTTCAACACCAGAAGCTATCAAAGCATATATTCAAGACTATTACTACAATCAAAATCTGACATACGTATTGTTAGTGGGGGATGAAAATGCAGTTCCAACGATGCAAACAAGCTCGGATAATGCTTGTGACCACTGCTCTTCTTATGTAGATGGTGATGATCATTATGCAGATTTGTTTGTAGGACGGTTTAATGGTGAAAGCGAAGATGAAATTCGCACTATGGTGGATCGTACCTTGGAATATGAAAAGAACCCCAATACCTCTGTAGATTGGATGAGCAAAGGCATTGGACTGGGGTCTAATGAAGGTCCTGGGGATGATGGCGAATATGATTATGAGCATTTGAATAATATCAAAATAGGCCTATTGGAATACTCTTACACAGAAGTATTCGAATGTTACCAAGGGTCTAATTCAGCAGATTCTCCAACGCCGAATGAACCATCTGCTGATTTAAATGGTGGGCCAACTACGGCATCCATAATAGAACATATTGACAATGGAATCTCTATCCTCAATTACACGGGTCATGGAGGTCATAGCGGTTTGTCTACTGGAGGATATGATATTGCTGCTGTAAACAATCAAGAAAATAATGGAAAGTATCCTTTCCTTATTGCAGTAGCTTGTTGTGTGGGTGATTTCCAAAATGATTTTGGTGCAGGGCCCTGCTTAGGAGATGCCTGGGTAAGAGCTACAGATAATAATACCGGATTACCAACAGGTGGAATTGGAGGTTTATTCTCCTCCATCCTTCAATCTTGGGCACCACCTATGGAGGGTCAAGACGAGATGAATTTAATCCTAACCGAACAGGCTCAATATCCAACTCGACACACCATAGGAGGAGTATCCCTCATGGGGATGGCTTCCATGATTGATGAGTATGATGGAGGCGGTATTTCAATGGCAGATACCTGGAATATCTTTGGTGATCCTACAGTAGTATTGCGGACTGCCCTGCCAGCAGCGCTTACTTTAAATCACGCGCCATTTATTCCATTAGGAACAACTACGCTAACGGTAGCCTGTGATGTAGAAGGTGCTATGGTAGCCGCTTCTTATGATGGCCAAGTACTTGGAGTTGGCTATGTTGAAAATGGATTATTGGAATTGCCACTAGAAAATATTCCTGGTCCGATTACATTCAAATTAACGGGTACAGCCTTTAATCATATTCCGTATCAATCAGATGTAGAAGTTACCATCGATGCAGGTATCTACATGCTTGCCAATTTGAATGATGTAAATGATAGTGCTACGGGTAATGCCAATGGACTGGTAGATTATTCAGAAAATGTAAGTGTCCATGTCAACTTCGCTAATGTAGGCCTAGAGGATGCTACTAACCTGACGGCTACAGTCAGTACGACTTCTACAGATGTAACGCTGACCAGTACATTGATTGAAAATATACCAGATATCATTCAAGGGGCTGATGCCATAGTGGAAGATGCCTTTAGTTTTGTTGTAAATGAGGCTATTGTTGATGGGACTAGTGTAGTTTTCCAAATCGAAATAACAGATGGAGTAGAAATCTGGAACTCCGCTGTATCTATTACGCTCCATGCACCAATTTTGGAGGTGAGTCCTTTCTTTGAATTTGACGATCAACAAGGTGCTATACCTAACAATCGCTTAGATGCAGGTGAGACCGCAGAGATCAGACTTTATGTAAATAATGTAGGTTCTGCAGACATTAATGATGTCCTGCATCAATTAAGTGTGGATGATACAGCCATCACTATTGATCAGGATTCTTATACCACAGGTACTTTAGTCGAAGGAGATGTAGTCTTTTTACAATTTGATATTACAGCATCGCAGGATATACCATTAAATCATAAGGTTTACTTTGACTTTGAAACGGAATCAGGTTCTTATGGTGATGCCTTCAATTTTGAATTGGATGTCAACCTAAACATAGAGGACTTTGAAGACTTAGCGTATTTAGCAGATCCTCAATATGACGGGATTCAGCCTTGGTTCATGGATTTAAATGAGAGTAATACAGGTATAGTATCCATGCGATCAGGTATCATCTATGATAACGAACATTCAGACATGTTCATGGAAGTTGACGTGGAAGAAGCAGGTCAGGTGACCTTTGCAGCAAAAGTAAGTACGGAGGGATCGTATGATTATTTATACTTCTATATAGATGGGGTAGAAATGGGTGCTTGGTCAGGTGAAATTCCTTGGACAGACTATACCTTTGATTTAGATGAAGGTGTACATGAATTATATTGGTCTTATGTAAAAGACTTCTCTGTGAGTCAGGGTGAAGATGCCTGCTGGGTAGATGATATCGTGCTTCCTCCATTGGTTGATCCGACAAATGTAGAGACGGTCACAACAACAGCTATTCAAGTTTTCCCGAATCCTTCAAAAGGATTATTCACGCTAAAAGCTGAATCCGGATATCAAATAGAACTCAAAGATTTAATGGGTAGAATACTATTAAGCCAGCAAGCTGTGGAAGGCGCTCAGCTGATTGATGCTTCAGCATATAAGCCAGGCGTTTACCTACTACGAGTTAGTAATGGGTTAGAGGAATTCAATCAAAAGATAATTATCCAATAAAAGAAAAAGTCCCGAATTGCTTCGGGACTTTATTATTAAAGCTGTTCTTAGATAATGATAAACAGTCTCCTTGCCAGAGTTAGGGGCACTCTCTTTTCGGCAAGAGTGGCGTTAGGGGCCAATTAGTGCTCTAGAGAGTAATCCAGCGTTATATTTACATTGAATAGTGCAGAAATTGGGCAGTTTTGAAGTGCGTCTTCTACACATTCTTTAAATTTTTCTAGGTCGATATCAGGAACTTTAGCTTCCAACTCAATATGTGATCCTTCGATCATTCCATCCACCATATTAATGGTACAAACAGAGGCTAATTCTGTGGGTGTGTATCCAAAATTTCCAAGTACAAAACTCAATTTCATGTTGAAACAACCCGCGTGAGCGGCTGCAATCAACTCTTCAGGATTGGTATCTGTACCATCCTCGAATCGACTTTTAAAGTTATACGGTGTATTGTCTAAAGTTTTGCTTCCTGTGCTAAGAGTACCTTTGCCCTCTTTCCCAGATCCGGACCAAATGGCCTTGGCTGTACTTTTCATAATATGCTTTGGATAGGTGATTTAATAGTGTGTATATTTTATACTATGAAAATCAAAAAATGGTGTTTAAGGTTCATTTTTTTATCATTTGATTAAAAAAAAATCATAAAAGATCTTTTTTTGCGTTCTAACTATCTAGGATTGAATTAATTGTGGAAAGGGTAATGCTGATTTTTTTTTTTGTTAAATTAGATTTCAGCAGCAGTTAAGTTCCAACTTTTGTCAAAACTGAGTTATTGTCCGTTAATTTTAGGGCTCTTCCTTTATTTTTACTCAAGCTGTTAGTATCTTAACTATCACAACCAGATAATTCCACTTTTTATATAACCATTTGATTTTCATTGTTTATGAAAAGAGCTTTTGTTTATCTAAGCATAGTATTATTTTTTACTGCATGCTCACCAGATGATACTGGTGATGTAACTCCGGTAATAGACTTACCTTATGGTCTTTCCACGGAAGTGACCATCAACGAGGAAACCGTTCAAGTAAATGCAACGGCTAATGATGCCAGAAATTATGGATTTTTATTCGTTGAAGGAACAGACACCACCTTTGTGACTTCTACTAGTGGATCTGCTTCCCATACGTTTTTGACTACTGGAACGCACCATATTTGGACGAGAGCCTATGCCTCTACTTCTTCATTCATTTATTTTATTGAAAAGCTTGATGCGGTGGATATCGAATCTGATATTACCGTAGTAGGACCTCCGACGGAGGGATACACTACTCCAATGGAATATCCAGGCTATACCTTGGTATGGAATGATGAATTCAATGGAAATAGTTTGTCCAACGACTGGACCCATGAGATTGGAAATGGTAACTGGGGTTGGGGTAATAACGAACTACAATATTATAAGTCCACTAATACACTAGTGGAGGATGGGTTACTCAAAATTACTGCCGTAAAAGAACCTATCAGTGGCTTCAATTACTCTTCTTCTAGAATTAAAACTCAAGGCAAAAAATCCTTTAAATACGGTCGTATTGATATTCGAGCAGCCTTACCATATGGACAAGGTATTTGGCCCGCTTTATGGATGCTCGGAGAGAATTTTTCAACCATTGGTTGGCCTTCTTGTGGCGAGATTGATATTATGGAGTTGGTAGGAGGAGCCAATGGGAACGATGGTACGGTCCACGGAACCTTACACTGGAATAATAATGGCAATCACGCCTCATATAGTGGTGAAAACTCTTTACCAGCTGGAGCGATTTTTGCAGAAGAGTTTCATGTATTCAGTATCATTTGGGATCAAAATAACATTCGATTCTTCAGAGATGATATTCAATACCATGTGATGAATATTTCAGGAATCCCAGCATTCCATGAAGAGTTTTTCTTCATATTCAATGTAGCTGTTGGTGGGCAATGGCCGGGTAGTCCGAATGGTACTACGCAATTCCCACAGCGTATGACGGTAGATTATGTGCGCGTATTTCAACAATAATTCGCGTTAAAGATATATTTTAAGGAGAGCACTATGGTGTTCTCCTTTTTTTATGCAAGCAATAATCCATGATAGCTAAGAAAATACAGGCTCATTTTCATCCAGAACGATTCCAAGGCTGGGGAAAAAAGCGCAATTACTTCGAAGGCTGGTATTATAAATTGATCAGCAAAACAGGTGATCGGGCTATGGCTATCATTCCAGGTATAGCCATAGATAGTAGGGGAGAAGGGCATGCCTTTATTCAGGTCATGGATGGTAAAAAGGGGACTGCGGAGTATCATACCTT
>CAXQNQ010000124.1:0-4701 GCA_964225135.1 Mesoflavibacter profundi | reverse complement strand
ACTATACCTGTACCATCTTCTGTGGATACAAAATCTCCTAGTAGGACTTTGAAGGCATCACCATCGTCTGGTAAGGCGTATTTCAGGAGTTGTTCGTATTCTAACAGTTCAAACTGTGAACCTTGATATTCCGCTTCAATACGATAAGGAATTTGCTTATCGGTTTCTTGATACGCTTCTACATCCAATTCAGCTTGCTCTGGTTTGAACCATTTACCTACTAGATCTTTAGCCAAGATTAGATTGACTAAGGTTTTAGTATATGGATTATAGGTTTTTACTCTAACGTAGGTGATATTCTTACCAACAGCAAGTGCTGTATTGGAGGGTAAAGTCCATGGGGTAGTGGTCCAAGCTATGAAGTGCACATCCTCGTCTGCTAAACCCTCATACAGGAATGCCGATTGCTCATTCTTGATTACTTTAAACTGAGCGACAGCTGAGGTATCTTTTACATCCCGATAGGTACCTGGTTGATTCAGCTCATGTGAACTTAATCCTGTCCCAGCAGCTGGCGAAAAGGGTTGAATAGTATAACCCTTATAAATCAGGTCTTTCTTGTAAAGTTCTTTGAGCAAGTACCAAACCGACTCAATATATTCATTTTCATAGGTTACATAGGGCTGATCTAAGTCTACCCAGTATCCCATCTTAGTAGTCAGGTCATCCCACTGATCCTTGTAGCGCATTACCGTTTCTCGACACTTTTGGTTGTAGTCCGCTATACTGATGGTTTTCCCAATATCTTCTTTCGTAATACCTAACTCTTTTTCAACGCTCAACTCAATAGGTAGACCATGGGTATCCCAACCTGCCTTACGATCTACACGTTTACCTTTCATGGTTTGGTAACGACAAAACAAATCTTTTACCGTACGCGCAATAACGTGGTGAATTCCGGGCTTTCCATTCGCTGATGGTGGGCCTTCATAGAATACAAAACTATTATTGGGATCTCTTTGCTCTAAACTCTTCTCGAAAATTTGTTCGGATGCCCAAAATGCTAACATTTCTTGATCGATAGCGGGTAAATCCAAATTCTTATACTCCTTATACATCGTACGGTGTTCTTAACTTATGAACTTTTGAAAAATCGTCTTTTTAGAATAAGGAACAAAGATACTATTCTGTTGATAAAAAATGATTGGCAGCTCATATAAATGGATTTAATTTCACTAAAAGTCATTTATAAGAAATAAAATTTTTAAAAAAAAGGGGATAGAAGTAAATTGCGCTTCGGTTCGGCCAATAAAACTATTTTCAACAAACTTTGCTTCATGAATTTATTATGGGGAATAGACCTTGGAGGTACTAAGGTTGAATGTGCTGTGCTGGATGCAGATAATGATTATAAAGAGGTTGCGCGTGATCGCATTCCCGCTAATCATAAAGAGGGGTATAATACCTTACTTCAAAACATTGCTCAATTTATAGAGGACTTGTCTTCTAAGTTAGGCTCAAGGCCTACCAAGTTGGGTATTGGGACACCCGGTATCATAGATGAACAGTCAGGATTAATGATCAATTGTCATAATACCTGTTTGTTAAATAAGCCATTCAAACAAGATTTATCAGATTTGCTCGGCCTAGAGGTGCGTGTTGCAAATGACGCAAATTGCTTTGCATTAGCAGAGGCGGTATTGGGTTCAGGTAGTGAGGTAAAAGATGCCCGAATGGTATTTGGAGTGATTATGGGTACCGGCGTTGGTGGAGGTTTAGTATTAGATCAGAAAGTATGGAACGGTAAAAACCGAATTGCAGCTGAATTTGGGCATACCGTGATTTCTGATGAGAATCAGTGTAATTGCGGTCGAATTGGTTGTATTGAAACCTTTATTTCAGGTCCTTCACTAGAAAAGTACTATGAGTCTAGAACTGGTGAATTCAAAAAAATGAAGTATATCATTGAGCTGGCTCGAAATAAAGAAGATGATATAGCCGTTGAGACATTCAATCGCTTGATTAAATATTTTGGCAAGGCGATGGGGAACATCATTAATATGTTGGATCCCGATGTTATTGTTATAGGTGGAGGATTGGCCAATATTGATGAATTATATCAAGAAGGTATTCAAGCGGTGGCGCAAGAGATTTTCATGGATGAGGTTCGTACGCCTATCCTTCGACCTAAATTGGGTGGTAGTGCAGGCGTGTACGGAGCTGCTTTTTTATAAAAAAAATGATTGAAGCAAAAGGGCTTACATATAACTATAAGGGGAATGTTCGATTAAAGTACCCCGATATAACTTGCGGAAGTGGAGAGACGTGCTTGTTACTAGGTGCTTCTGGAAGTGGAAAAACAACCCTTTTGCATATGCTTGCGGGAATTCTCAGTCCCGATGCCGGTGTGATTGAATTTGATGGGCAAGCTATCAGTGGTTTTTCAGCAAAAGAAATGAATGCCTTTAGAGGGAAAGAAATTGGTATAGTTTTTCAACGCCCTCACTTTGTACAAGCGCTTACTGTATTGGATAACTTATTACTGGCGCAACGCCTAGCTGGGCTAGAAACAAATCCATCAAAAGCATTAAACTTATTGGAGCGATTGGGCATACAGCAGAAAGCGAAGGTTTCTGTGAAAGCCTTAAGTCAGGGGGAGAAGCAACGCGTTGCTATTGCTCGGGCTTTGATTAATGAGCCCAAGCTTATATTGGCTGATGAACCTACCTCTGCATTAGATGATAAAAATGCTGAAGAGGTACTGCTTTTACTACAAGATGCAGCTCAACAAGCTCAAGCGAGTCTCTTGATTGTGACACATGATAATAGACTAACTGACAAGGTTCCTCAGCAAATTTTATTAGATATTAACCAGGTAAAAACAGAAGGCTAATGCGATCCATCCATAATTTCTTCTACTTCTTTTTCACCTTTACCTGGAAAAACTTGGTGAATAGACCGCTTAGCTTAGTCTTAAACTTATTGCTGTTTACACTAGGTGTAGGATTGATCTCTATGCTGTTATTGATCAATACCCAGGTAACGGAGAAGATGGAGAATAACTTCGCAGGGATTGATCTGGTTATTGGAGCAAAAGGATCCCCTTTACAAATGGTGCTGTGTAATATGTACCATATTGATCCACCTACTGGGAATATTTCTACTGAAAATGCTCGTCCATTTTTAAATCCAGACAATCCATTGATTGGAAACGCAGTTCCTCTATCTATTGGAGATAATTATAAAGGGTTTCGGATTGTTGGTTCTGAACATAATATTGTTGATTTATATAAGGCTTCCTTAGCGGAAGGTCGACTCTGGGAAAAAGGCACCGAGGTGGTTATTGGACATCGGGTGGCTGAGGACACGGGATTGAAGCTTGGCGATAGATTCAAGTCATCACACGGTTTGTCCGTTGATATAAACATGGTGCACGATGATGCGGCTGATTTTGTAGTGGTGGGTGTTTTGAATAAAGCACAGTCCGTTATTGATCAATTGATTCTTTGTAGTACTCGAGCAGTATGGGCTGTACACGATCATGAGCATGGCACGGAGGAAGATGACCACGAAGGACACGACCACGAAGGGCATAATCATGATGCACATAATCATGAGGGACACGAGCATGAAGCAGAGGCGCCTTTCTGGGAGGAGGATGGTCAAGAATTGACCGCTATTTTGGTCCAATTCAGAAACAAAAAGAATTTCAGAGCGCTTAATTTGGGGCGTAATATCAATGAGAATACCGATTTGATGGCGGCTAATCCCGCATATGAGGTACTGAAGTTACAGGGCAATATTGGTATAGGGGTCGATATGATGCGGATCATTGCTATGATCATCGTTTTTGTATCCGCGCTAAGCGTTTTCTTCTCTTTAGTCAATGCACTTAAAGAAAAGAAGTATGAATTGGCTTTGATGCGTAGTATGGGTGCTAGTAGAGGCATGATTTTTTCCTTAATCATGTTGGAAGGCGCATTTATCGCAGTTATAGGGTATCTGTTGGGCTTGTTGCTCAGTCATGGCGGAATGATGATTTTCGCAGAAATGCTGGAAGCGGAATACCGCTATGGATTTGAAGCATGGCGATTTTTAGCTGAGGAGGCTTGGATGTTGCTTGTCGTACTGCTTATTGGACTTACTGCAGCTATTATTCCTGCTATTATGGCTAGTGTGTCAGATATTTCCACCACATTGTCAGAAGAATAACGCGCTTCGTCAAATTTTCTGTTAAAAAAATCCTATTCAGTATATATTAAAGTATGATGAGAAAATGCTTTGTCGTTATTGTTATGGTATGGATGGCTTTTACCGGTCAAGCACAAACCCACTTGGGGGACCTTGTCCTTGATTCGTTTTGAATTCCAAGAAGATATGTTTGGGTCGGTAAAATATGAACCCGGCAAGTTTAGTGACTTGATTCAGGAGCTGGAGGGGACGACCATCGAATTGCCAGGATATATTGTACCTTTGGAAGGGAAGAAGGAACAAGCACATTTCTTTTTTTCCTTGTATCCATATGCAAATTGCTTTTTTTGTGGCAATGCTGGTCCAGAGACTATTATTGAAGTACAAATGGAATCGGGAACCACTCAAGCATATTCAGAGGAACAAATAACCTTGCAGGGTGTTTTTAGATTTACACCTTTGGATTCGGAATCTGTAATGTATAAATTAGAACAGGCAAAACTAGTAGAATGATGCTAAAGATAGTTAGACCATTAAGCGTGTTGATTGTATTGCTTTTAGTTGGGATGA
>CAXQNQ010000123.1:0-15329 GCA_964225135.1 Mesoflavibacter profundi | reverse complement strand
CAACGATTGGATCAAGAAACGATCAACATCATTGCTGAAGAATTTGAAACAGAAATTGAATTCATCAGTGCTGAAGATCAGGAAGATGAAACCGAAGAGGATATCGATGATCCTGCTGATTTGGTTGAAAGAGCTCCAATTGTTACCGTAATGGGACACGTGGATCACGGTAAAACATCTTTGCTAGACTTCATCCGTAATGCAAATGTTGCAGACGGAGAGGCAGGGGGTATTACACAGCATATCGGTGCCTACGAAGTTCAAGTAGGGGAAAATAAAAAGAAAATTACTTTCTTAGATACTCCAGGTCACGAAGCCTTTACAGCTATGCGTGCTAGGGGTGCAAAAGTAACAGATATCGCTATTATTATTGTTGCAGCGGATGATCGAATCATGCCGCAAACCAAGGAGGCCATCTCTCACGCTCAAGCAGCTGAGGTGCCAATGGTTTTTGCTATCAATAAAGTAGATAAAGATGGAGCTAATCCTGAAAAGATTAAGCAAGAGCTTGCATCAATGAATATCTTAGTTGAAGACTGGGGAGGGGAATACCAATCTCAAGATATATCAGCTAAGTCTGGATTAGGTATAGAGGAACTACTCGAAAAAATATTATTGGTTTCTGAACTACAAGAGTTAAAAGCAAACCCAGATAGAAAAGCGGTAGGTTCCATCTTAGAGGCTTCATTGGAAAAAGGTCGTGGTTATGTAGCTAAGACCTTAGTACAAAAAGGAACTCTTAAGATTGGAGATCCAATTGTATGTGGAGAAGAATCAGGAAAAGTACGGGCCTTATTCAATGAACGAGGTCAACGCGTAAAAGCTGCTGGTCCATCTTCACCTGTTCTAGTTCTAGGTTTAAGCGGCGCTCCGCAAGCTGGAGAGCGCTTTAAGGTGATGGAGTCCGAGCAGGAAGCTAGACAAATTGCCAATAAGCGTGCTCAGATTAGTCGCGAGCAAGGTATACGTGCAACTAGACGTACAACGCTAGCCGATATTGGTAACCGTATCAAATTGGGTAACTTCAAAGAGTTGAACTTGATTGTGAAAGGGGATATGGATGGATCAGTGGAAGCATTATCAGATTCATTAATCAAACTTTCAGTGGATACGGTACAAGTAAATATCATCCACAAAGCAGTTGGTGAAATCATTGAATCTGATGTTCTACTAGCAACTGCTTCTGATGCTATTATTATTGGATTCCAGGTTAGACCTTCTTCTTCTGCAAGAAAACTCGCTGAGAATGAAGGAATCGAAATCAAGACTTACTCCATCATCTATGAAGCTATTGAAGAGCTGAAATCAGCTATCGAAGGTTTACTAGAGCCAACCAAAGAAGAGCATATTATTGCTGATCTTGAAGTTAGAGAAACATATAAGATTTCTAAGGTTGGTACTATAGCAGGATGTTTCGTAAGAGATGGATTGATTACTAGAAATACACTTATCCGTGTGATTCGAGATGGTATCGTAGTATATCCTGTAAAAGAGGGTGTCATTGGAGAGCTTACTTCATTGAAGCGATTCCAAGATGATGTGAAAGAAGTTAGAAATAACATGGAGTGTGGTTTGACTGTTAAAAACTTCAACGATATCAAAGTTGGTGATAAGATTGAAGGATATGAAATAAGAAGTATCAAGCAGACCTTGGATTAATTCCAGGTCGTTTCAATACCATTGAATCATGCTTTTGAATGATAAACAACAGCAGCAAAGTCTTTTTTGGACCTTGCTGCTGTTTGCTTTTTGTCTACCGATATTCCCTAGGATTGCTACTTATTCTGGCTTAGTAGGATTGTTGATTTGTTTGATTCGACCGGCTATCTACAAGCGCTTTAATCTGCGTTATATGTTGGAAATTTTAGCTTTTTCAACTCCCCTGCTGATTTATTTTCCCGCATTATTTTTTGGGGAGCCCATAGGAGGTAAAGTGGAAACAAAAATGGGCTTATTTTTTCTACCTTTTGTTTTTGTCTTGGTGGATTGGTCCATTAAAGAGCGTTTACTGCCTTTATTAAAAGCGTATTTTTTAGGCCTAATTGGCGCTTGTCTCTACACATTATTGGCCGTCAGCTATACTTGGATTATGAGTGGCGAGCAATACTTTTTTTACAGTAAGTTGGGAAGCTTTTTACATTTTCATCCTACTTATTTCTCATTATACCTACTTATTGGTGTGGTCTTGTTCTTGTTGGCTTATCGCAAGGAGCATTGGTTGACTAAGATAGAGAAGCAGATAGGCTGGCTAGCTGTGGTATTATTTACGGTATTTATTCTGCTCTTATCATCGCGAAGTCAATGGATTAATTACTTCGTATTTGTTCCTTTTCTATTATATCCAATTGCTAAAGATAAACTTGGGACATTCAAAACAATTAGTCTAGGTTTGGCGGCAGGAGTATTGATGGTGATTCTTTTATTCCAAATTCCTTCTACGCGGAAACGATTGGTGGATGTTTTTCAAGGTGCCCCGGCAACGCCAAGTACTTCTAAAATTTCGAATGTTAGATTTCAAACTTGGGATGCGAGCTGGACTTTATTTAAGGCACACCCATGGACAGGAGTAGGCGTGGCTAATCTTCAGGCTAAGCAATTGGAGACATACGAAAAACTGGATTATGACCGGCCTTTAAAGGAACGTTATAATGCACATAATCAGTACCTAGACTTATTAGCTGGAGCTGGCTGGATTCCATTATTTTTCTGGCTATTTTGTTTGTTTTGGCAACCGAATAGGGGTAGGGAACTTCAGTCCTTTTATTGGACTTTATTAGCGTTATTTTTGGTTTCCTTTATTACTGAAAGCATGCTAGAAACCGCTCGTGGAGTTATGGTTTTTGCCTTTTTCATCGGATTGTTTTTGATCATCAATAAAAAAGCTTCACATGCGGTATAGATACACTACAGACATAAATACTTCAGCAGAGTATTTATTTGAGTGTTTGACTATTACTGCTAAACTTAAGGAGTGGATGGATGGCTTGATTGCTATTGAACCAAGTCGAATAAAAAAACGCAAGCTAAAAGCAAAGCAACAGTTGATATTTAAAGATGAAAAGGGTAAGCTAATTATTAAGGAGCATGTTATTGCCTTTGAATCCAACAAAGTATTGGGATTGAAATGGGAGTCTGATCAGATGGAAGTGGAAGTGCATTATGAAATTCTTCCTGCTAAGCATAGTGAACTTTGTCGATTAAATGTTCAAGCAAAAGCGACATTTTTCCCAAAATATCTCAATCTATTATCCTTTCTAATTGGGGCTGTTTTAAAGCGTCAATGGACGGAAGACCTACGTCGATTAAAAATTTTTACAGAAAAATCAGCATCAAATTAAACCTTAGGCTTTATTTGTCGTCTATGACCATGTAACTTGTAAGCAGAACATGGTAGTAATTCCAATGACAGACGAACAACAGATACAACAATTACTAGTGGCTGGAGATCAGAAGTATAAGTTGTTTCAGTTTATTCTTGATACATATCAAGAGCGTTTGTATTGGCATATACGCAAAATGGTTGGAACACATGAAGATGCGAATGATGTTTTTCAAAATTGCATGATCAAGGCATATAGAGGGATTGATAAGTTCCAAGGAGATTCAAGCTTGTTAACTTGGCTATATCGAATTGCTAGTAATGAGTCTATTACTTTTTTGAATAAACGGAACAAGCGCGGTACGCTTTCTATTGATGACGAAGAGCTTGGAATTTCTAATACTGTTCAAGCAGCAAGTTACACGGATAATAGTTTGGCTGAAGTTTATCTAAAAGAGGCATTAGAAACCTTACCGGTAAAACAAAAGGAGGTATTCATTATGCGTTACTATGATGAATTGACTTACCAAGCTATTGAAGAAATCTTGGGTACCAGCGTGGGTGGTTTAAAGGCTTCCTATCACCATGCGGTCAAAAAGATTGAGGCGTATATTAGAAAACAGTTTTAACCAATAGGTTATGAAAGACGATCAAGTAAAAAAAGAGTTAGAGGGTCTCGCTCCAATTTTGGCAGATCTGAAGAATCGATCTAGGGCTGATTTTGATCAACTTCCTGATGGATACTTTGAAGACTTTCAAAGTCAATTTTGGAGTCAGGTAAAGCAGGAAAAACAAGAAGAGCCCAAGGAAAGTAAGTCACCAAGGGTGATTAGAATGAATTGGCGTATTTATGCCGCTGCAGCTTCCTTTGCCTTACTTTTATTTGCTTTTTGGGGAGTTATTCAAGAGCAATTCTCAGTAGACGGTGGTTTTGCTTCTTTGAGTGACGAACTTCTAATGGAATACATCGATGAACATTTAGAGGATTATGATGCATCAGATATTTATTCCATGAGTGAAGAAGCCTTGGGGGAAGATTTATACTTTGATGGTGCTGATACCGAATACTTGGAAGAGGAGGTGTATGAGGATGATTTCTTAGATGCCTTGGATTATGAAGATTTATTATAAAGCATAAAATAAAAATAGCATATGAAATTCAGATTGTTTTTAAGTTTGGTGATGTTGGTTGGCGCCTATTCTATCGCTATAGCACAAGGCCCTCCAGGACCACCTAAAGATGGTGAAGCTTTTGAGAACAAGCGTGATCAAATTGAGGCACTTAGAGTGAGCTACATCACTACAGAACTTCAGCTAACAACTAGCGAGTCACAGGCATTTTGGCCTGTGTACAATGAGTTTAGAGCAGAAGAACAAGCCATCCGTAAGAAGTATAAACCTGTTAAGAAGGTGGAGGAAATGACGGAGGCTGAGGCACGCATGCATTTAGATAAGACACTTCAACGTGAATCAGAAATGCTAGACCTCAAAATGAAATACAATGAACGATTTTTGGCAGTACTACCCGCTCAAAAATTGGCTTTGTTAACGGTCATCGATCGAAAATTCAAAGAACGTGTACTTCGGGAGATGAGGGAACGCAGAGCAGGCGATAAGCGGCCTGAGCGCAGGAATTAAAAAAAGGAGCTACATGCATGTATGTAGCTCCTTTTTTATTAGGCAAAAAAAGAAGGTAGTGAACGAATTCACTACCTCAGCCCTAACCAAATAAAACCAAATTATTATTGTACCACTAATATAATAGTATAAAGCTGAAAATCAATAATTTTTCTAGGAAATTATTCATCAAAAGAGGCTATTTGTTAAATTGTGCATATACTCAGGTAGAAAAAGTTAATCATAAAAACTATTCACATGACCTTCCAACCTAAAATTTTTAGTTTCATCCTTGCATTCACACTTTTTTTAGGCTTTGATATACAAGCCCAAGACGAACAAAATCAAGATGCCTTACAAATCAAAACTATCTTTGACCTAGCTTTAACAGAATCCAAAGGCTACGACTGGTTATATGATCTCACCAATGAAGTTGGAGGCCGTTTAGCGGGTTCTCCCGAGGGTGCAGCAGCAGTTGAATATGGGCGTCAGATTATGAATACGCTGAATTTTGATACCGTTTATCTGCAACCGTGTTATGCACCTCATTGGGAACGTGGAGATAAAGAAGTCGTTCGAGTAGCTCAATCAGCGATAGGTAGTTTTGAACTGACGGCATTGGCTTTGGGCAATTCTGTCGGAACGGGTGATCAAGGCCTAGTAGGCGAGGTTGTTGAAGTTCACTCCTTGGATGAGCTAAGGAATTTGGATGATAACTATGTGAAGGGTAAAATAGTGTTTTTTAATCGGGCCTTTGATAATACTCAGATTCATACCTTTAGAGCTTATGGCGGAGCGGTAGATCAACGCGTTAGAGGACCTTTAGTGGCTTCACAAAAGGGAGCTATTGCTGCAGTAGTTCGATCCATGACCAATAAGATTGACGATAATCCACATACTGGGACAACTGGTAGAGATGATGCTATTCGTCCAATCCCAGCGGTAGCCATTTCTACACTAGATGCAGAGGAATTGAGTCGTGCTTTGAAAATGGGACCTGCCTCCATTTATATCCGGACCACTTGTATTATGCATGAAGAGCCTGTTTTGACTTATAATGTGGTAGGTGAGATCAAAGGTAAAAGGAATCCTGATGAGATCATTTTAGTAGGGGGGCATTTAGATTCTTGGGATGTTGGTGGCGGTGCTCATGATGATGGTACCGGCTGTGTGCACTCCTTGATGGTCGTTGAGTTGCTGGAGAAAATAAATTATGAGCCAAATAGAACACTTCGTTGTGTGCTGTTTATGAATGAAGAAAATGGTCTAGCAGGTGGTCGAGCATATTGGGAGGCTTCATATGCTGCGAAGGAATTTCACATGGCAGCTATTGAATCGGATAGAGGTGGTTTTACACCTAGAGGATTTAGTGTTGATGGGCATAAAGATATATTCAGTGATAAGTATAAACAGGTATACGATTGGTTACCTTTACTCGAACCTTATGGCCTGACTTTTGAGAAAGGAGGCTCTGGAGCAGACATTGGAGGACTCAAAGATCAAAAAGGATTGTTGTTTGGATTTATGCCTGATTCTCAACGATACTTTGACTATCACCATACTACCATTGACCACATTGAGGCTGTTAATAAACGTGAATTGGAAATGGGTGCTGCTTCAATGACTGCTTTAGTTTGGTTGTTGGATAAATACGGAATTAGATAATTATTCGGTTACATGAGAGAAGTTAAGGTTGGGGATAAGACTTTTGAATTGTTTATTGATGCGGGTACATTGGCTGAGCGGGTACGTGCTTTAGGTCAACAAATTAACAGTGATTTTGCGGATAAAAAGCCTTTGTTCTTAGTTCTTTTGAAGGGTGCTTATGTGTTTGCTTCTGATTTAATAAAACATTTCGAGCATGAATGTACTTTATCGTTTTTTCGGCTATCCTCCTATCGAGGCTTGGAGTCTAGCGGTGAACTTATGCTCCTAGATACCTTTGGAACTGAAATCCAAAATAGACATGTAATAGTGGTGGAAGATATTGTAGATACGGGTAATACCCTTTCGGCGTTTTTACCAGCCTTAAAATCCGTTGGTCCAGCTTCTGTGCAGGTGGTGTCACTATTGTCTAAGTCTGAGGTGCTTCAAGGGAAAATTCACATTGACTACTTAGGTTTTGAAATACCTCCTGCTTTTGTTGTGGGTTATGGTCTAGATTATAACGAGGCAGGTAGAAATTTCCCTGCCATTTATCAACTCAAAAAATAATCATTTGGAACAGCAAGAACTGCAATCTTTACTCGATCAACTTTTAATTCAAGTAGAAGAGGTTGGTACTTTTATGTCTAAGCATTTTGGACAGGTCAAATCGGATGATGTGGAGGAAAAAGGTAAGAATAGCTTGGTCAGTTTTGTAGATAAGCGGGCCGAAGCTATGTTGGTTTCATTTTGCGAACAGGCTATTCCCGATTGTGGATTTATGACGGAGGAGGATACCATTAATAGAATAGGTGAGCGGTATAATTGGATTATTGATCCACTAGATGGTACTACCAATTACTTGTATGAAATTCCTACTTTTTCTATTTCTATTGCCCTTCAGGAAAATGGGGAAACTATTCTAGGAGTGGTATATGAAGTTGTTCGACAGGAATGTTTTTATAGCATTAAAGGCGGAGCGGCTTATTTAAATGGGGAAGAGATTCAGGTGGCTCAAAGGAGCGGAATAGATGCTGCTATGATCGCAACGGGTTTTCCTTATAGTGAATTTGAGTTTGTGGCTAGGCAGATGAACTTCATGCAGGTTTTGATACAGGAGGCGCGGGGTATTCGCAGGATAGGATCTGCGGCAGTCGATTTAGCATATGTAGCTGCGGGACGTTTTGATGTGTATTTTGAGGCTAAATTGAATCCATGGGATGTGGCAGCCGGTATTTTTTTGGTTCAGCAAGCTGGAGGTAAGGTCGTTGACTTTTCTGGAGGAAAACCGGATTTATCGGGAAGAGAAGTTATCGCTACGTCAAGCGCTATGCACCAAGATTTTCTTCAATTATTTCAAGATTCATTCAAATAGTTGGCACATGTCTTATGAATAGGCCTTTTTATCGATGAAAAAGGGGATTCATAAGTATCTTTTTTAGATTACATTTCATAAATGGATCGTTCATGAATTTATTGGAAAATATATTTGTAGCCTTACGTTCTTTGCGGGCCAATCTACTTCGAGCTTTTTTAACCTTGATGATGATTGCCTTTGGGATTATGGCCTTAGTAGGTATACTTACTGCTATTGATCAAGTTATTTATTCTCTAAATGATAATTTTAGTTCGCTTGGAGCTAATACTTTTTCTATCCGTCCAGTTGGGCAAGGGGTACGAGGAGAAGGTAGTAAAAGAGGGGATGTTATTTCCTATAAACAAGCGATTCAATTCAAATCTGTTTTTGAAGAGGTAGGTACCACTTCTGTTTACTTAGGTTGTGGTGGTTCAAAAGTGGTTAGATACAAGGATGATAAAACCGATCCAGTATATAATATTGCAGGCATTGATGAACAATTTTTACAGAATAGAGGAGTAGATATTGAGATTGGTAGGGGTTTTAATCAAACGGATGCATTAGGAGGGGATAATATTGCGGTTGTTGGAAGAGATGTGGTTAAGAAATTTTTTGACAAGAATAATGAAGCGGCTTTGGGTCAACAAATCAATGTTGATAATAGGCGATACACGATCATTGGCGTTATGGAAAGTCGAGGAAAGAGTAATGGAAATTCAGAGGATGAGAGTATTTATATCCCTATTTACACTGCTAAACGCTATTACGGCTCTCCCAATAGGAATTATAGAATAGAAGTTGGAGTAACAAAACAGGAATTGATGGAAGGAACCATAGCCGCTGCTACAGGTGCATTTAGACCCATTCGTGGATTAAAGGCAGGTCAAGAGAATGATTTTGTAGTGCGTAAGAGTGATGGTTTAGTCCAAATGATCAAAGAAAATACGGTTAGCCTTAGAGGTGGTGCTGTAGCCATTGGCTTAATGACTTTGCTTGGTGCTGCTATAGGCTTGATGAATATCATGTTAGTTTCTGTGACGGAACGTACGCGTGAAATTGGCGTGCGGAAAGCACTTGGTGCTAAGAATAAAAACATCTTAGTTCAGTTTTTAACTGAAGCCATTGTGATGTGTCAAATTGGAGGCTTTGTAGGTATATTCTTGGCCTTATTAGTAGGCTTGGGCATTAGTTGGTTCTTAGGGGGTGGATTTGTCATGCCATGGGGCTGGATAGGAATCGCATTCCTAGTTAGTTTTATTACTGGCTTACTAGCAGGGATATTGCCTGCGCGTAAGGCAGCTCGGTTAGATCCAATTGAATCACTTCGTTATGAATAAATTTTATTGCGGAACCAATGGATTTATTTGCCAAAACCAAAGTGGCGGACAAAGGGCTAGAAGTATAGAAGCCGGATATCCTAAGGGTAGCTGTGGACTTTCATCATAATGTTTAAGTACTTGGTACTTGGTCGTTGCCTTAAAGTGATGGTCAGAGTGTCGAGTTAGCTCGTAAAGAATGATTCTCCCCATAGTGTGATTGGAATTCCAGCTGTGATGCATTTGAACTGGTTCGTATCTACCATTTGGAAGCTTTTTGCGCACTAAGCCATAGTGTTCAATATAATTTACACTTTCTAAAAGCAGAAATCCTATAATACCCGCAAGTATAATCCACAAGCAAATGGCCCAACCCCAAAGCAGAACTATCCCAGTTAGATAGATTGCTTGCAAAAGGGTAAACCAAATCATCCTATTCTTTAAAGTCCATCCTTTGTTTAAGGTGTATGTTTCAATTTTCCAAGCACTGATATAGGACATAACCACAGATCTTATCCAAAAGAAATAAATATTTTCTCCATAACGAGCAGTTGCTGGATCTTCAGGAGTGGATACGTGTTTATGGTGTCCAAAATTATGTTCAATAAAGAAATGCGAATAGTGCCCTGGGATTAATTGAATGACAGAAAGTGTTTGATGTAATCGCTCACTACGATGTCCTAGTTCATGGGCAACATTAATACCTATAGTGCCAATTGATATACCCAAGCTGATAATCTTACCACTTAGTTCTGAGTTGGTTAAACTTTCAGTAGAGACAATCGTTCCAAATAAATATACTAGGTAAAATTGAACGGGGATATTGAGCATCAACAGAACATCGTAAATCTTAAGTTCAGATTCTGTTGCTACTTCTGCCTCTGAAAGATTTCTATTATTACCTTTGGCAAATAATTCAATAAAAGGCAATATGCCGAATGCGAAAATCAGTGTCGCGTATGACCAAGCCCCACTGCCTACTAAGGCTATATAGGTGGAAAGTGGAATGCTATAGGCGGCAAGATATTTAAGTTTTCGCATAAGTATTAATTACAATTTCTATGGAAGTTAAGACATTCGATTTACGAATCAAAGATAAAAAAACAGAGACAAAGGATAGTTGTTCATTAGTATTTGAGGTTCCATCTGATGCGCAAGATAATTTTGCCTATCAATCTGGTCAATTTATCAGCTTGGTATTTAATCTAAATGGCAAGGATGAAGTCAGGTCTTATTCTTTATGTTCTGCACCAATTGAAACGGATTTACAGGTTTCTGTGAAGCGGGTGAAAAACGGGGTGGTATCCAATCATATTATGGATCAAGTGCAAATTGGGGATACAGTTCAGGTGGTACCTGTAGACGGACAGTTTGTTTTAAATCCCGTGAGTCATAGTAAAGATACCTTGTTCTTTGTTGCAGCAGGTTCAGGGATTACGCCAGTCTTATCAATGATAAAGCATGCCTTGGAAGAGCAGTCTATGTCTACTTTAGTTTTGATGTATGGGAATAAGAACAAGGAAAGTGTCATGTTTGACAGAACCTTGGAGGCATTGGAACAAAAATACAAAGGACAGCTTTATGTATATCATACTTATTCTAAGGGAGGTGGCCTTTTTGGAAAGTTTAAAAAGAATCCTTGGACTTCTGATAACAAGTTGAGTACTGGTCGTATAGATGCAGCCAAGATTCAAAGTGTTTTGGATATTCATCCTAAGACAGCTGCTTCACAGGTGTATTTATGTGGACCAGAGGGCTTAATCGATACTTCCATAAAAGCATTTGAGGCGAGTGGTTTTTCCTCCAAGCAAATACACAAAGAATTATTCTTTATTAGTCAAGACACAAGTAAGGGTATGGCCAGCAGTGTTACTGTTGTTCAGGACGGAGAGGAAACAACTATCTCAACTAAGGCTGGGGAGAATATATTAGATGCTATGATTAAGGCCGGTTTGGATGCACCATATTCCTGTCGAGCAGGTGCTTGCTCCTCTTGTGTGGCCAAATTAGAAACGGGAACTGTGTATATGAAAGAGCATTCAGCCTTAGATAAAGAAGAAGTTGATCAGGGTTATATCTTATGTTGTCAGGCACAGGCAACGAGTGAATCATTGAGGATAGATTTTAATCAATAAAAAAGGCGGTCATTTGACCGCCTTTTTTATTGCACTAATGTTCCAACGGGTTCACCTTGAATGATCTTTTTAAGATTCTCAGGATTGTTGATATCGAATACGATGATGGGCATATTATTTTCACTACACATGGTAAATGCAGTCATGTCCATCACATTAAGTCCTTTAGAAATTACATCATCGAAGCTGATGGAAGTGTATTTAACAGCATTAGGATCTTTTTCTGGGTCAGCAGAATAGATTCCGTCTACCCGAGTTCCTTTGAGTAATACATCTGCACTAATCTCATTAGAGCGCAAGGCTGCAGCAGAATCAGTTGTGAAGTATGGACTTCCTGTACCAGCTGAGAAAATAACCACTCTCCCTTTTTCTAGATGTCTAGCTGCTCTTCTTCGGATATAGGGTTCTGCGATTTCTTTCATTTCTATGGCAGAAATCAAACGAGTATGCATGCCATGCGTTTCGAGGGCAGATTGTAGCGCCATTCCGTTTATTACAGTGGCCATCATACCCATGTAATCACCTTGTACACGTTCTATTCCTGAATCTGCGGCTTGTAGTCCTCTGAAGATATTTCCTCCACCAATAACTACGGCGACTTGAACACCCATTTCAGTTATGGCCTTTATTTGTTTAGAATAATGGACTAACATATCAGGAGATATTCCAAAACTTTTCTCCCCCATTAAACTTTCACCACTTAACTTCAATAAGACTCTTTTATACTTCATACAAGATTTGGTTGTAAGATTTAGTATAAGCCAAAATATGACTTGATGAGATAGTTTACAAATTAGTCAAAGTTAAAAAATACTTCGGGATTTAGGCCTATGAAAAAGTAGGGCTTGTAAGAAATAAAAAAAGGATAAGCAATTTGCTTATCCTTTTTGTTTGATTATCCTAATGTTACATGTTTGAAGTCAGTAACAGTAAGGTCACTATCTTCGCTCTGCAGGTAAGAAGCGATAGTTTGTTTACTATCTTTTACGAATACCTGGTTAAGCAATGTTCTTTCTTTGAAGAATTTCTTCAATTTACCTTCTGCGATACGCTCAAGCATTTGCTCTGGTTTACCTTCAGCTCTTGCTTGTTCTTTACCGATTTCGATTTCTTTTTCGATTACAGAAGAATCAACACCTTCTTCGTTTACTGCGATAGGAGACATTGCTGCAATTTGCATAGCAACATCTTTTCCAGCAGTAGTGAAATTATCAGATGCTTTATTGAAACCTACAACAACACCAGCTTTGTAGCCAGCGTGGATGTATGGAGTAACCATTGGTGCCTCAACGATACCATATGCACTGATTTCTACTTTCTCACCGATTACACCTACCTGCTCGATAACTTTCTCACCTACAGAGATGTTTTCATATGGTAGTGCAAGCAATGAATCAAGATCAGCAGGCTTGTATTTTAAAGCGATATCAGCGAAGTTTTGAGCAAGCATAATGAAATCTTCGTTTTTAGCAACGAAATCTGTTTCACATCCTAGACGCACCACAATACCTGTTGTGTTATCATCACTAGTGATTGCAATTACAACACCTTCATTCGCATCGCGGTCAGCTCTCTTTGCAGATAGCTTTTGACCTTTCTTACGAAGTTCTTCGATTGCTTTTTCGATATCACCATTTGCTTCAGCTAATGCTTTTTTACAGTCCATCATACCGGCGCCTGTAAGATCGCGAAGCTTTTTTACGTCAGCAGCAGAAATTTTACTCATGTCTAAAAGAGTATTGTTTTTAAAAAATATGTTCAAATATATAGAGGAAATCTAATAACTAAATTTCCTCCAACATCTCGATTTATTTCGTGTAAATAAATTGATAATTAAATTACTCAGCAGCGGCAGCTTCTTCAGCGTCTTTCGACTTTCTGCGCTCCTCTAAACCTTCCTTGATAGCACTAGTTGCGTAGTTAACGATCAATTCGATTGATTTAGATGCATCATCATTCGCTTGAATTGGGAAGTGTACCTGACCTGGGTCAGAATTTGTATCCACCATACCGAATGTACGAAGGCCAAGTTTGTGTGCTTCTTTGATAGCAAGGTGCTCATGAACGATATCCACAACAAATACTGCATGAGGAATACGGTTCAAGTTTGCAATACCACCAAGAATTTTCTCCAATTTATTACGCTCACGCGTTAGAGTTAGGATCTCTTTCTTAGTCATATTAGATGCTGTTCCATCTTGTAGCATACGATCGATAGTCTGCATCTTTTTGATAGACTTACGGATTGTTGCAAAGTTGGTAAGCATACCACCTAACCAACGCTCAGTAACAAATGGCATACCTACTGAAAGAGCTGCTTCAGTAACGATTTTGCGCGCTTGCTTTTTAGTAGCGACGAAAAGGATTTTCTTTCCTGATTTAGCCATCTGACGCATTGCATCAGCAGCAGTTTCCATACACTCTGATGTACGGTTAAGGTCTATGATGTGAATTCCTTTACGCTCCATGAAGATGTATGGAGACATTTTAGGGTTCCACTTTTTCTTTAAGTGGCCGAAGTGAACACCGGCATCAAGTAACTTTTTATATGTTGGCTTTTCCATTATTCTTAACATTATAAAGTTCAAAGAAAAAAACTTGTTCCAAATAACTCCAAAGATTAACGCTTGGAGAACTGGAAGCTCTTTCTTGCTTTAGGTTTACCATATTTCTTACGCTCAACTACTCTTGAATCACGCATAAGATATTTCTGATCTTTCAACGGCTTACGGAAGTCAGGATTCAATTCAACTAGAGCTCTTGAAAGCGCCAATCTAATCGCATCTGCCTGTCCTTTAAAACCACCACCTCTTACGGTTACTTTGATGTCGTAAACATTATGCTCAACTTCAAGTGTACCGAAAGGCTCAGTTATTTTTCCTTGAATATGCTGTTGTGGAAAATACTCTTTGTAATCTTTTCCATTAACGGTAATATTACCTGAGCCTTTTTTCATATAAAGGCGGGCAACTGAAGCTTTTCTTCTACCGATTTTATTTATCATTTCCATATCGAAGAATTACCTTTTAATTTTTAGAATTCCATTGTCTGTGGCTTCTGAGCCTCATGTGGATGCTCTGTGCCTGTGTAAACAAACAATTTTTTAAACATTGCCCTTCCTAATTTAGTCTTAGGTAGCATACCTCTTACTGCATTCTCAACAATAGCCTCAGGCTTCTTAGCCAAAAGGTCAGCTGGAGTAGCTTTCTTTTGTCCACCTGGGTATCCAGAGTATCTTACATACTCTTTCTGTTCAGTCTTTGCTCCAGTGAAACGTACTTTATCAGCATTGATAACAATAACATTATCACCACAGTCAACATGAGGTGTGTAGGACGGCTTGTGCTTTCCTCTCAATACATGCGCAATCTTGGTACAAAGGCGACCTACTACTTCACCTTCTGCATCAACGATATACCAATTGCGTTGTACCTCCTCTTTCTTTGCAGATTTTGTCTTATAACTTAAATGATCCACAACCTCTTATTTTTGGTTATTACTTAATTGCTTTTTTAAAATTTGCAGCAGTACTGCTTTAGCGGTTGCAAAGGTACATTTATAAGTTTCAATAAACAAGCATTTTTGAGAAATTTTAGCTAGTAGTAATATGTAACTCGTTGATTATCAGCGAAAAAATCGCACAAAAATTTTCAACACTTCTTGTTAATTACTGATTTTCAGTATCCTAAATAGGTGCAAATTGGTTTTTTACTCGATAATCGGGGACTTAATTTTTCTGATTTAGAGTCAATGGCCTTAACTTTGTTGTACGCTATTTGTTTAAAAAAAAACTAAACAAAACCACTTGCTATGTCTGAAGATCGGAAAGGAGATCACATTGATTTGGCATTCCAGGCACAACTCAAAGCTGCCCAGATTGATCCAAGATTCTATTATGAACCTATGTTGACTTCAAATGATATTTCAGATGTAGATATCTC
>CAXQNQ010000122.1:0-2415 GCA_964225135.1 Mesoflavibacter profundi | reverse complement strand
ATATGGCTTACCAAAATGACAGATTAGATGGAAATGCAGGTACAACATTCAGGTTTATGCTGGATAAATATAGTGGTACCGCTATACATTTAGGTGCTTGGATACAAGCCGATGAACATATAAATAATTCATTAGAATTTAATTATCTAGTAGGTATGCTAGGAATTGAATATAGTAATGTATTGATGGGTTTCAGTAGAGATTTTAACTTTAATCAAATCAATACATTGGGCAAAACTTGGGAAGTTTCTGTTGCCTATTTAGGCAACTATGATGATGAACTAGTTCTTTGTCCAAAATTCTAAAAAAAATAAGCTTCCAAATGGAAGCTTATTTTTTTAAAGGTACATTTTCAACTATTTCTAAACCATAACCAATCAATCCAATTCGTTTTGTTGGACTACCAGTAATGAGTCTTAGTTTAGTTAAATCTAAATCGTTTAGGATTTGAGCCCCAATTCCATAATCTCGGTCATCCATATTATATCTTAATTTCAACTCCTCCCCTTTACTTTGAGCGTCTTTAATTTGGTTCAGTAAATCAACTAAGTCTTGATCTTTTTCATACTGATTCATAATCAAAACAAGACCTTTTCCTTCCTTTTCTATTAGTTTTAGTGCACCATCTAATACTTCACCCATAGAAGTCAACAAATCTGAAAGTGGTGCTGCATAATGATTAGATCTATGAACGCGTACCAAAACCGGCTCATCTTTTTTCCAATCACCTTTTTTAATAGCCAAGTGAGTATCACCTGTTGTTTTTTGTTTGTAAGCAATAAGCTCTAGAGGGCCATAAAATGAATCAATATGAACAGATACCTCCCTTTGAACCAAACGCTCTTTATTCATCCGGTATTCCACCAAATCCTTAATAGCAATTATCTTTAAATCGAACCGCTTTGCAATCTTTACGAGGTCAGGCATTCTAGCCATAGTACCATCCTCATTCAAAATTTCTACCAATACTCCAGCTGGATAATATCCTGCCAACCTAGCCAAATCAATAGATGCTTCGGTATGACCTGTCCTTCTCAATACTCCACCTGATTTTGCAATTAGGGGAAAAATATGTCCTGGTCGTGCAAAATCCTCTGCTTTGGTATTCGAGTCAACCATAGCTTTAATACCTGTGGCTCTATCATATGCCGAAATACCTGTTGAACAACCTTGACCAATCAAATCAATTGAAACGGTAAACGCTGTTTCATGTAAGGCCGTATTGGAAGATACCATCATGTCTAACTCCAATTCTTTAGCTCTTTGTTCTATTATAGGAGTACAAATCAAACCTCTCCCATATGTAGCCATGAAGTTGATTGTTTCAGGTGTTATGGTCTCTGCTGCACAAATAAAATCACCTTCATTCTCTCTATCCTCATCATCCACAACTATCACCAATTTACCTAAACGGATATCTTCGATAGCTTCCTCAATGGTGTCTAATTTAAAATCTTCCATTATTATTTTGTTTCACGTTTTGGTGGCTCCCAAGTACCGGATTGAATGCCCTGTAAAAACTTGATAAAGCCCATTAAGATTGCAATATTCATTACCACGAAATACCTAATAAATCTTAGGTGTCTTTGATGTACACCTAAACCCTCTAGGTAAAAATCGAACAAAGGTAGTATTACCAATAAAAAAGTACAGCATAAGAACAAAGTAAAATAAAATAGGTTTCCTGTTAAGCCTAAAATCAAGCTAGATATCCAAATAATTAGTATTAACATGGGTCCTAACCATCGCAAAACTTTGTGGGAAAAAAAATTAAAACTTAAAGTATTACTTAAAGGCCACAATAAGTGTTTAAAAGTAACGAGATTCTGAAAGTTACCGGCTGCTATTCTTTTTTTCCTTTTGAATTCTTCATTTATATAACTGGAGTTATACTCTTTGCAGATAGCATTTAAGTCATTAATACACTTCCCTCCCTGTTCAAACACATTCATTGCTACAAAGAAATCATCTACTAGGTAGTTCGATGGAATAGGTTTAAAATATGAAGATCTTATTAAATAACAGCCCCCAAAAGGTCCTATCATGTATCCTCCATCTATACTTTCCCAGTATTTCAGTTTAGCCTCCATAGAGATATAGTCTCGTTCTTGAGATCCAATACCCTCTTGTTCATTATTTTGATTCAAAATATTGGAATCAACTAAGGCTATACTTGAGTCTTTAAAATTTGATTCTAACACCATCAAACAGTCCTCATTCATTAAAATACTTGCATCTGTAACCAAAAGTAGGTGCTCGTTGTGGGATGGATTCTTGTCTAAAGCCAATTGTACTAAATCGTTAACTACGGATGGTTTACCCCTTCGTTCTTCAAATACCTTAAAGGTCCAATTTCTACTTTCGAGTGCAGGGTATTGTGCGATAAGATCATTGGTGCCATCAAAAGAAGCATCG
>CAXQNQ010000121.1:0-13973 GCA_964225135.1 Mesoflavibacter profundi | reverse complement strand
TTGTTCTTTTTTCATTGCTTATAAATAGTTTTAGCATAGCAGCTGCCAACTGGGCAATATTCGCACTAGCAGCTGGAACAAACCTATTAGAATATGCCAGTTATACGCCAATGATGACGCATATTTCTTTATTTACCTTGTATGTGTTACTCATTCGACAATCCATTCTTTTCTGGAAAAAACCTAGTGCTTGGAAAGCAATAGCTATAGGATTATTGGTAGGCTGGCTGGCGCTCATTAGACCTACAGAATTAATTGCCGTTTTAATTCCTTTATTATGGGGAGTAGAAATAAAAAAAGTCAGTATTCAAAGCCGATGGAATGCAATTAAAGGACAATGGAAAAAAATTGGACTAGCAGCATCAGCGGGGGCATTAGTGCTTTTCCTTCAGTCCATATATTGGAAGGTAGCTGGAGGCGAATGGATTATCTATTCCTATCAAGATCAAGGTTTTTCTTGGTTGAAGCCACATATCAAACAGGTGTTGATTTCGTATCGAAAAGGCTGGTTAGTTTATACTCCTATGATGATCTTTGGATTAGTAGGCTTCTATCCCCTATTCAAAAGAAAAAAGTCCATATTCCTAGCATGCTTGACTTTCTTTTTGATCAACTTCTACATCGTATCCGCTTGGGATATATGGTGGTATGGTGGATCCTTTGGTCAACGCGCTTTGGTTCAATCCTATGCCATCATGGCCTTTCCATTAGCTGCCTGCGCTCAATGGATATTGGAATTTAAACAACTCAAATGGGCGCAACTAGTCCCTGTTTTATTTTTCGTATTCTTGAATAACTTTCAAATATGGCAATCCCACACAGCGGGATTATTTGATGCAGAATACACAAACAAAGCATATTACTGGCGGATGTTTTTAAATACGACTTATGAACCTTCGGACAAACTACTTTTAGACAGTAAAGAGGCATTCTTTGGACTTAGAAGTGGTGCGACCATTATAATGGAAGAAGATTTTGAAAATAGGGCTATAGACTCAACGACTATTAGCTCTGGTTTTGAATCATCAGTAAGTCAGCAGATAGATCAAGCACATCCTTACAGCCATACGATTAGCATGACCGAATTTCCCAGTGACTTTAAATGGTTTAGAGTTACAGCAGATTATTGGGTGGATCAAAAAGAATATGACATTTGGAGTATGGCAGCGCTTGTGGTAGAATTTAAAAAAGAAGGTAAGAACGTCAAATACAGACACATCAAATTCCCAAGGCTTTTGAATAGTAATGAGTGGAAAAGTATTATGATGACAGTCCAATTTCCCGATAAAGCTATTGACGAAATTCGATGCTATGTTTTCTTACCTAAAGCAACAGCTAAGATTTATCGCTGGGATAATATTGAATTCGAAGTATTTAATGAACTCTAATTTTATTAATTGTAAAACAACGATATGACAACTGAAGAAATCATTCAACAAATAAGCTCCATGGGGATTGAATATGGTCCAAAAGTTCTTGGGGCTATTGCCGTTTGGATCATTGGAACCATAGTAATCAAAGCCGTTTCAAGAACCTCCAACAAACTGATGGCCAAAAGTAAATTGGATGAATCCTTAATTCCATTTCTATCCAGTATGCTCAATATCTCTTTGAAGGCATTATTGGTAATAACGGTATTGAGTATGGTGGGCATAGAAATGACCTCCTTTATTGCCATTTTAGGTGCTGCAGGACTTGCTGTTGGAATGGCCCTTTCGGGTACACTTCAAAACTTTGCAGGGGGCGTTTTGATTCTTGTTTTTAAGCCCTACCGCGTAGGAGATTTTATTGAAGCACAAGGATTTTCTGGAGTAGTAAAAGAAATTCAAATCTTCAATACCATTCTTCTAACTGCCGATAACAAAACCATAATCATTCCTAATGGAGGCTTGTCCACTTCCTCTATGGTCAATTATTCCACAGAACCAAGACGAAGAGTAGATTGGACCTTTGGAATCGGATATGGTGATAATATTGACCATGCTAAAAAGGTATTAGAAGACCTGTGTAATGCGGACGAGCGTATCTTGAAAGATCCAGCTGTTTTTATTGCTCTATCAGATCTCGGAGCAAGCTCAGTAAATTTCACCGTTAGAGCATGGGTTAAAGCAGCTGATTATTGGCCCGTTTATTTCAAAATGAATGAAGAGGTTTACAATGCCTTTAATAATGAGGGATTAAACATTCCTTACAATACTCTAGATGTAAACATTCTTAAACCAGAATAAAATAAATGCTGACCATTAGGTTGGCATTTTTTCTTTATAAAATTCCCTTTTTATTAAACCTAAATCCCCTTTTAGGTTTTATATAGTTGAACATGCCAACATAAATGGCAATTTTCATATATTAGTCGTCCTGCCAAGACCATAAAGATAACAACTAGCATCCAATGAGTTCAGTACAAAAAGTAAGTGAATACGAAAGACTTGTAGAAAAGAAGTTCAATCTGTATAATGCGCTTTTCTTGAGCCTACCCTTCCAAGATATTGAACACACCGGCACCTTGTTGCCGCTTTTCTATCAAACTTGTATAGATGGCTTTGCAGCAGATAAGAATCCAAACGAAATCATTGATACCTTTTTTAAAACGCACACCACTGCACAGTCTGAGCAAGCGCAAATAGATTTTTTATTCAGAATAATCCAGTATGTCGAGCGACAAGTTGTTTTGTTTGATAGTATTGAAGATGCCACTTTTACGGAACTCAATAAACTCAGTGACAACTACAGTATACGTGCATTCTTAAATATCTTTAAGGCCGAAAAAGAACAAGATAAAGTATTGCAGAAACTGCAAGATTTTAGTGTCCGAATCGTTCTAACGGCCCATCCAACTCAGTTCTATCCACTTGATGTATTGAATATTATTCTAAAATTAAGGTCCTTCATTACGAATAACGATATAGAATCAGCAGATCTTGTCCTTCAGCAGCTTGCACTTACTTCCCTATTAAATGCAGAGAAACCTACGCCGCTTGAAGAGGCAAAAAATATTATCCATTATCTAAGATACACCTACTATGACGCTATTGGATCTTTCTATTCTACCTTAAAAAAAGACTTGAGTAATACGGGTCAACTGCACAATCCAAATCTCATCAAAATAGGCTTTTGGCCTGGAGGAGATCGAGATGGAAACCCTTTCGTAACCCATCAGGTCACCAAGGATGTAGCGAACGAATTAAGGATGACCCTAATGAAGTGCTACTATAAGGATATTAAGGCACTGGAAAGTCACCTGACTTTTCCACTAGTTAAAGAAGACCTTAAACGTTTAAGAGATAAGGTTTACCAATCTATGTTTAGTTCTGATTTCGTGATCAACCACACTGAAATCTTAGATTATCTCCATGCCATTCAAGTAAAAATAAAGGCAAACTATAACAATCTCTATTTAGAGGAACTTAACCAGCTCATTGACAAAGTACAGATCTTCAAAAGTCATTTCGCATCTATAGATATTAGACAAGATCATTCTGTACATTTAGCTTGTATCAATGCTATTATAGCACAAAATAATTGGTCTGATCAAGCCTTTGAAGATCTGTCCTTAGAGGAAAAACTTGCCATACTAAGCAAAGACACATTCCTCCAAGCTAATCAGTATGATGATGCTTTGGTAAAGGACACCATTGAAAACATCAAACAGCTAAAGACTATTCAAGCTAATAATGGAATAGAAGGTTGCCATAGATATATCATTTCCAATTCTGTAGATATATTCTCCGTGCTTTTCGTGTATAGATTATTCACTTGGTGCGGATGGGAAGCAGAAGATATCACCTTTGACATCATCCCTTTATTTGAAACGATGGAGGGTATGCGTAATGCTAAAGAAACCATGGAATTCCTATATACTGATCCAACTTATGCAGCCCATCTAAAGCGAAGAGCAGACACACAAACGATCATGCTTGGTTTTTCAGATGGGACCAAAGACGGTGGATACCTACAAGCCAATTGGTCGATTTATCAAACTAAGGAGACCCTGTCGCTTGTCTCTAAAGCACATGATATAAAAGCCATATTCTTTGATGGACGTGGTGGACCTCCAGCTAGGGGTGGTGGCAAAACCCACCGATTTTATGCCTCCAATGGTAAAAGTATTGCCAATAATGAAATCCAATTGACGGTACAGGGTCAAACAATAACCTCCACCTTTGGTACAAAAGAGAAGTTTACATACAATTGTGAACAACTCATCACCGCAGGACTCTCCAATGATTTTCTTGATATAGAAAATGCAGATATCGCTCCAGCTTTTAGAGGTATGCTCGATGAAATGGCAGCCATTAGTTATGCCAAATACGATGCCCTCAAGCAACATCCACAGTTTATTGCTTATTTGGAACAAATGAGTACGCTGAAATACTATAGCAATGCTAAAATTGGATCTAGACCAGGTAAAAGAGGACATAAAGCACAACTAACACTTGCCGATTTAAGAGCCATCTCTTTTGTAGGATCTTGGTCTCAACTCAAGCAAAATGTTCCAGGCTATTATGGTATAGGTACTGCTATAAAATCCATGAAAGAACAAGGTAAATTAGAAGAAGTCAAAGCATTATTCAACCAAGTTCCCTTTTTCAAAGCACTTATGCTGAATAGTATGATGTCATTGACAAAGACCTACTTCCCGCTTACAGCATACATGAAAGACCATGAACAATTTGGTGTCTTTTGGAATTTACTACATGCCGAAATGCAATTAAGTAAGGAAATGCTACTGGAGATAAGTGGTTATAATGAACTTATGCAAGAAGAGCTCGTATCCAAGAAATCTGTTAAGATCAGAGAAAAAATAGTTTTACCCTTATTAACCATCCAACAATACGCCCTACAAAGGATTGCTGAGGAAGGTCATTTTGTTGATGTATATAAAAAACTGGTCACCCGCTCCTTATACGGGAATATTAATGCTAGTAGGAACTCAGCTTAGTCCAAAAAAAAGAACGCTAACAATATTAAAGGTCCGAATGTTTAGTGCACAAACTAGACAACCGTTATGTGTTTGGAAGTTGGCTTAACAACTCCTCCAAATAATGCCTATCAATTCCAAATTCCATTTTCATAGCCTGATAAGCATCCCATTTAACTTGGGTATCAATAGGATTTTTTCGACGCTCCCCTACTATCATCAAATTCTTGCCCGTGTGTTCGGAAGAGATGAATTCAAAAATCTTGGTTTTATACCCGTGCGCTTCCATCAGTAAAGCGCGCATGTTATCCGTTAATAATTCGGCTTGTCTTTCTAGCATAATCCCATGTCCTACTAGATTTTTATGTTTCTCTGGGATAAGCATACATTGTCGAACTTGCTTATGACAGCAAGGAGAACAAATAATCAAAGAGGCCTTCGCTTGGATACCCTTAAAGATGGCATCATCTGTTGCAGTATCACAAGCGTGAAGTGCAATCAATATGTCTGTGCTTGGAATATCGTATTGAGAAATAAATCCCCCTTCAAAGCTCAATCCATTGAAGCTTAATTTTTGGGCAATCGAATTACAAAGTTCAACTAGGTCTGGACGAACCTCCACCCCTACTGCCTGCACTTGCTGGCCCAAATTATTGACTAAATAATCATATAAGGCAAAGGTCAAGTAGCCTTTCCCAGCCCCCATGTCATGTATTTGAATGCTATCACGGCCCTGAAGACCACTCCTAGGAATTAAGGATTCAATAATTTCTACAAATTTGTTGATTTGCTTAAACTTATCTCCTTTATCCTTTTGAATTTGACCCGCAGGACTTAATACGCCCAATTCAACTAAAAACCCTTGCTCTTGAATACGCTGAGGTTTAACCTTATCGTGCGACCGCACAGGTTTTTTAGTGATTGAAGCCGCTTTACTAATCCACTTTTGCTTCCCATTAGGAAGATGCTCTAAAGCCCAATCCTGGTGTGTAGTCAATAGATTAGCATTCAGAAAAGTCTCTGAAAGTAATGACTTGATTTGATCTATACCTTCCTCTAATAAAAAATTTTTTGTCAAGTCTTTTCGCTGATAGCGGAATACCACAGAAAGGCTAGCACCCTTCTTTACCTCCACATACTTTATTAAGACCTTTTTCAAATCACTTGTTGAATCTTTAGGTTTACTCAAGGTAAGACGCACAAAAGAGTCATCTTGTATACTCTTTCGGATTTGATCCAATAATTTATCCATATGTGAAGGCATAGGTATTGCTTTATAGCTCAAAGATAATCCTTACAGCCCAAAAGGTATGCAAGAGTTCGGTATAAGAATGCTTACAGTTGATCCGCAACTTGTTTACCAGACTCCATCGCTGCATTCAAGGAAGCGTTCGAATACAAATCTCCACAAATAAAAATATCCGGTCGATTACTAGACACTTGTTCTGGGGCAATAGGATTATCTATAATAGGCAAGGCTTGATTAATCTGAAAGACTTGAATACATTCCACAGCATTTATCCCTAAGGAAGTCCATAATTCTAACTCAACAGCTACTGTAATACTCGATGCTGCTTGATCAGATTCTCCAATAACAGTAACTGAAATAATAGGCTCTCCCAATTCATTGAATAGAAAAGAGAAATTATTGATCAAACCATCAGAATCTGTTTGTAATCCGATTATATCGTCCGCTAAGTAGGTTTGATCTGTTTTGAAATAGAGATTCCAACAAGACCTCCAGGTTGATATTCCCTGATTGACTAAATGACCCGTACCTGCTAATACCAGTCGATCAAAAGCTATTGTATTTCCATCTTTTAGTTTCAATGTATTACCTGCTATAGATTCCGCCTTAGTATTCAGTAAAAAGGTAGTATTATTCAATTTTGATTTCAACTGTAAAGGAATGGCTTGAATACCTTCCGATGGAATTGCAGCATAGCCTTCTCCAAACATTTTAAATACAAACTCAAACATATTAGAGGATGTAGCTAAATCTTTTTCCAAAAAAATCCCAGCAAAAAAGGGTTTAAAAAATGCGTTTATAATCTGATCCGAAAAGCCTAAATCCTTCAAATAGTCTAAAGTAGTAGATCCTTGCTTACTAAATATCGTTTCTATAGACTGTCGCTTTAGCTTTCTACTCAATTGAAAGACTTTCCATTTATCCGACCAAGAAGCAAGTGGAAATTGAATAACTGCCTTTAAAAAAGACGAATCGCGTAAAGGATCTCCCCATAGATAAGCTGCTCCTTGATCTACAATTAATGCTCCTGGCCGAAAATAACTTAGCGATAATGCCTCCAAGTCTAGATATTGCTGAACCATTGGATAAGCAGTCAACAAAACTTGAAAACCTTTATCTAAATAGGTCCCCTGGTGGATTACAGTTTGTAATCTACCTCCTACTTCCGACAGTTCATCAATCAAAACAGGAGCATATCCTTTTCGTTCTAATTCTAATGCACAGATTAATCCACTTACTCCTGCTCCTACAATAACTATTTTGGGCTTAGCCATGAATCGCTTACTTATTTTGAGTTAAAAAATGATCGGTAAATCGGCTTACGCAACAAGAAGGTAAACCACAAAGGCAAATACATAAGTATAGTTCCTAAAATGCCTATCCCGCGATATTCGATTTGATCAACAATTAAGGATTCTGTTTCAGATAATCTTTCTACAATGTGTTTGTGCCTCCAATACCTCAATCCCGGAGGAAGTTTAGTGCCCGCATCTACAAAATAGGTCATCTGACTATCTGAACCATGATCAATTATATCACTATACCAAGATGCCTTCATTGGAAATAAGAATCTAATCTTAACTTGATCACCTGTTTTACTTCCGGTAAACTCCTCTAATTGAACCTTCACAAAAGGTGGAACCAATTGTTCAAACAATGGTCGATCAAACTGATTCATTACCTCTAAGTAATGTCCGTGAACTTTGGTCTTTATTACAATATTCATCTAAGCCTATCCTTTTCAAACCAACAACAGTAGTTCCAAAAAGATTATGCTAAACCCTAATATCCTGCAGCCTGCCCATCTTTTCTAGACTCCGATGCACCAAAATAAACGCCTGTATCAGGATTCCTCAGTATAGCTTGATAACCACCATAAGATCCTAAGTCAAAAGAAACCTTATGACCTTTACGCATGAGGGCTCGAATAACCTCATAATTAATACCTGATTCTAAATGTAACATACCCCCATCGGTCATCTTTTCTCCTGTGGGTTGGGAGGAACCAGAGTGGCGAATACGTGGAGCATCTCCTGCTACCTGCAAATTCATATCAAAGTCCACCAAATTCATGACAATCTGTGCATGTCCTTGTGGTTGCATAGCCCCACCCATTAGTCCAAAACTAATCAGCGGTTCTCCATCTTTACTTACAAAAGCTGGGATAATCGTATGGAATGGTCTTTTACCTGGTTCATACACATTCATGTGTCCTTCTTCAAGGGAAAATAATTCGCCGCGATCTTGTAACATAAAGCCCAATCCAGGAGGTACCATACCAGAACCCATGCCTCTGTAGTTGGATTGAATCAAAGAAACCATATTTCCAGCAGCATCTGCAACAGTCAAGTAGATGGTATTTCCCTGCTCCAATTCATAAGCTTCATAACTACGCTTAGCACGTGGACCAATTTCCGCTGCTCGTTCCTTGGCATAAGCCTTTGAAATTAGAACATCAATTGGAATATCATTAAATGCAGGGTCTGCATAAAACTTAGCTCTATCTTCAAAGGCGATTTTCTTTGCCTCAGTAAAATGATGGATATACTCTGCAGACCCAAAACCCATAGCTCGGACATCAAAGTTTTCCATAATATTCAGGATCTGTAAAGCAGCCGTTCCTTGACCATTCGGGGGAAGTTCCCAAACATCAAATCCCCTATAATTACAGGATAATGGCTCTACCCACTCCGATTTATGAGCTTTCAGATCCTCGACACTTAAAAATCCACCTTGTTCTTGAATAAAAGATGCTATAGTCTCCGCTATGATACCTTCATAAAAAACAGATCGGCCTTCTTCAGCGAGTAACTTATAGGTATTGGCTAAAGCAGGATTTTGAAAAACAGCACCTTTCCTTAGAGGCTTTCCATCTGGCATATAGGTTTCTGCAAAATTTGGATAATCTTTAAATCTTCTGGAAGTTCCTTCTAAATAATACCCAATCAACTCGGTAACAGGGAAACCTTCCTCAGCATAGGCTATTGCAGGTGCAAGGATATCCTTCATGTCCATAGAACCAAACTCCTCATGCAAACTAAACCAACCATCTACAGCTCCTGGAACACTTACTGGGAGAGGGCCATAAGCTGGAATCTTGTTCATTCCATTTTCCTTAAAGTAGTCTAATGTCAATGCCATTGGTGATCGTCCAGACCCATTCAAGCCGTATAGTTTTTTGGTCTCCGCATCCCACACTATAGCAAATAAATCCCCACCAATACCACAGCCTGTAGGTTCTACCAAACCTAACATGGCATTTACGGCTATAGCAGCATCAATAGCATTTCCCCCATCTTTCAAAACCTGAACCCCAACTTGAGTAGCTAGAGGTTGTGAAGAACAAACCATTCCATTTTTAGCCAAAACTTCAGATCGAGTTGCAAAGGTAGCACCCGTGATTCTGTCCTGAGCGCTTACCTCACCTACAGAAATAATCATTAAGGATAGCAGCAGAATAATATTAAGACGTTGCATCATTTTTAGTGAATTAAGTGATTAATAGAGGGTTAGAAGATCTCGGGTGCAGTTTTCAATTTTAAACTACCTATTATGAATTTAGGGTATAAAACTGAATTTTTTTGTAGATTTACAGTCTTGATTATGAACCAAACACTTGCATCAATCCGTCGGTTGAATCAAGTACATTCCACTTTTCAGCCCGCTTGCAATACAAATGCATTGATTGATTTTCTGATTAACCTAAAAAACATAGGATTGAACACCTTTTAGCTTTCCATCAAAAAAGCTTCTTGGTATTCAAACATAGAAATACAAGTAAAAAGTTTGCAAATTGGGGACATAATTAATAGACCTCATTTAAATTGTACGATATGAACAAAAATGTAATTGCAAAAGTCGATTATCACGACTTTATCTCAGGAGATGAGAACAAAAGAGCCCAGTTTATCAAAGAATTTGGTGATTCATTCGCCAATATGGGTTTCGCAATTGTATCCAACCACGGTGTAACAGAAGAAGAAAAACAGGCTTTATACCAAGTATCTGAGACCTTCTTTAATATGCCTGATGACATAAAATTGAAATACCACGACAAAGGCAATGCCGGACAACGTGGATATATACCAAGAAATGTAGAAACTGCTAAAGGTAGAACAGTAGCAGACCTTAAAGAATTCTACCACATTGGGCAAGAATTGACTGCTGAAGAAAATGCAGCTATTGGATATCCAAATAATATCTTTCCAGAAGAATTACCTGAACTAAAAGAGATTGGTTTGAAAGTCTATCGCACCTTTGAAGATACAGGTAGAAACTTACTTAAAGCGATCGCTTTATATCTCAATTTGGATGAAGATTACTTCAATGATAAAATAGAAAAGGGAAATTCAGTTTTGCGTATGTTGCACTATTTCCCACTAGAAAACACAGATGATATTCCTCCTGGTGCAGTCCGCGCAGGAGCACACGGTGATATTAATCTAATCACGCTTTTGATGGGTGCGAATGCAAAAGGGCTTCAAGCTCAAACGCTGGACGGTGAATGGATGGATGTAAATCCAAGTCCCAATGAAATAGTCATCAACATTGGTGATATGCTTAGCCGTCATACCAATGGATTACTTCGTTCTACTATACACCGAGTGGTCAATCCAGTAGACTTAGAAGAATTGAAAAAACCTCGTTTCTCCACGCCATTTTTCCTTCATCCAATTTCAGAGATGGACCTAAGTTGTTTAGACAGCTGTGTAACTGCTGATAAACCTAAACAATTCGATGATATCACTGCTGGAGAATTCCTAGATGAGCGTCTAAGAGAATTGAGATTAAAATAAAGCATAAAAGGCAGGTAAATCACCTGCCTTTTTTATTTTACTTCCGTTAGAATCTGATGTCCTTCTAAATTATCAATACCCCACTGGTCAAGTTCTTCTTGAGACCATAAGAATGGGAAGAAAATACGTTTTTGATACTTTGGATGCATATATTTCCTCCAACTAGAACCTCCAGTTGCTTCCGCTTTTTGATCTCCACTTTCCAAATAATGCCCCGCAGTTTTATAATGAGCCATCACCCAGCGTACATTCACCGTATGATCATAATGACGCATCGCGTTTACTAGCTGAAGATCCTGTTGATCCTCCAAAGGTAAAGACTTAAATTTCAAGGCTAGGTTATTGGTATTATATCGCTTCATAAATGTGATAAAATCCTCCATATACCGCTCATCAAACAGCTTTATAAGCGTAGACCGCTCACCAGTCTTGTGGTCCTTTCCGGCAGCCTGCCAATACAAATGATCATAGGCATGGCTAAAAGGTGTATCCCGATCTATCGTAGCCCTGAATCTAATATCAATTAAATTAATGAGCTCTGTAGAAGCAAACTCCACCATCCTATACTGAGCACTTTGAAAACCACTTGCTGGTGTCAGGGTATCTCTAAACTTCATATATTGCTCTACCTCCATACCTTTTCCCATTATCTCAAATGAAGAGGATAGCATATCAAAGTAACGACTGATTCGATCTAGTCGTTCAGCAAAAAAAGCTGTTGTTAAATTTGGATGGAAAGCGACTTGCTCAATTTCCCAAAGAATCATTTTGAATAGTAGCTCATTGATTTGGTGATAAACAATGAATACCATTTCATCTGGCCACATCGTTCGCTGGATCTGCAAACTCAATAAGGCATCTGTCTGAATATAATCCCAATAAGTTATTGGGGTATTTTGAAGTAAGCCTCGTAGATGCGCATTAACATCTTGACCCATATAGTCAAACTTTGCCTTCAATTGCTCCAATAGTTTCGGATCGATACCTTCCATAATGCTTAATTTGAGTTAGTTCTGTTAGTTTAATTCCAATTCGAGGACTGGTTTTTCTTTAAAAATGGAGTGAATCAATTCATCTATACCTCCAGACTCAAATAATCCAGCTACATCGTGTTCCTTCATTATTCCTTTTATGAATGCATCTTGATTCATACCTGCTTCATAAGCAACTGAATACCGCACATTACTGAACGACACTTGAGAATAGAGCGGTAAATACTTGTTTGGATATAGCTTGGATATTCTAAGTTCGAATTTTTTCTGTAATAAAAACTCAGGATCAGCTACATAATCCCTCATTACGTAATAATTATGTAGAGAAAGATCTTGTAAGCCATCACCATCTGGTTTCCGTAATACCTCAAAAGCTTTGAATACCTGTTCCCAATCTTCCTCATGCTTAAGCATCAACTCATTCATGATTCTACAATCCTCAAATCCACCATTCATGCCTTGCCCATAGAATGGTACGGTAGCGTGTGCGGCATCTCCCATCAAACAAGTCTTACCATAAGACCAAGGGAAACACCTAGTTATTACAAGCCCTGCTAATGGATAATCTTCCCAAGTTTCTCCAACCTCTGGCATCATGGCATAAAAATCAGGGAAGACCTCTTCAAAAAATTGATTAACAGCTTCTTTGGAAGTCAATTTGTCAAATGCATAATCATGGCCAGTCTTAGGCATAAACAACGTACAAGTGAATGAGCCATCCTCATTAGGCAAGGCGATCAACATGAATCGACCTCTAGGCCAAATATGAAGTCGTTCCTTTTCCATTTTATATGAACCATCAGGATTAGCAGGAAGCAAAATCTCCCGGTAGCCATCCTCAATATATTGTTGGGAAAAATTAAACCCATTTTGCTTCTGCATACTAGAATAGCGAACAGCCGAAAAAGCGCCATCAGCAGCAAAAATCACATCGGATTGAATAGTTGATTTTTCACCTGTTTTCAAATCACTATAATATACCGTTGAAGTATCAAAATCGACATGATCACATTGTTTCTCAAATAATATCTCAGCATTTCCATACTTCTCCGCAATCTCCATCATTCTACAATTCACCCCTGCTCTGGATACCGAAAATATAGCTTGACCCGCTTGTCCATAAGGCTGATAAGTAAGATCGCCAGCCAAATCGTGCATAGTACGACCATACATAGGAATAGCAATATCTCGAATCTCATCTGCAACTCCTGCTGCTTCAAGGGCAGTCCATCCGCGCTTTGATAAAGCCAGGTTGATAGATTTCCCCGCAGAGATATCTGCTTTACGAAGATCTGAACGTCTTTCGAGAATGGTAACCTTATATCCGGCTTTAGCCAAAAAAACGGACCATAAAGACCCCACTAGTCCTGCACCTACTATGGTTGCTGATTTCATAAGCTACTGATTTTTTTTGATCCTTCAGTGGGGTAAAAATAAGTAATCCCCAGTGAAAACTTAAATTTTAGAATCAGGGAAAACCTCCTTATTTCAAGACTTGATCAAAATCAGTTTTATAAGTCTTGAACATAGGGTTCAATCATAGTCCGAATTCCACTTTGATCTAAGTTTTTACCAATAAAAACAAAAGTTGAACAAGGTTCATCTTCAAGAGCCCACTCCTGACCATCAGAGAAACTGTATCCATTACGAACAGTTTGCAAAACAATACTTTTATCGTAATCCCGAACAGCAATGATCGCTTTGATACGATAGACCTCATTTAAATTCTTGTTGAGAAAACCTACTAAATCTTTAACTAAGCCTCTAAGATCAATAAAACCGTCAAAAACTAAGGAAAAGGTTTTAATCCCATGTGGAGATTGACTAACCCATTCGGGCATTTCGTATAAAAATTGGGACAACTGACGCTCGGTATGCTGTCTACTCTGCATAATGCTATCCACCGTCTCTTCTCGAAATCCAATTAATATAGGTGCAGTTGGGTTGACTTGAGCTAATTTTTGGGTTAACTCCAATTGTTTAGAATCTGCTATCCCATCTGCCTTACTCACAAA
>CAXQNQ010000120.1:0-3034 GCA_964225135.1 Mesoflavibacter profundi | reverse complement strand
TAGCAAAAGTAAAAGCTATTCAAGTGTTACCCGATGGAATCTATTATGGAGTGGGTGACGAGCGGAATCCAGACGATCATGCGCAAGGAATCAATATGAATTAACAGCTGATTAACAAAAATTGAATAGCGCTTATGAAATAAATCAGATTTATTTACTCATATTTGAATACCATCTTGTTGATAAAAATTAGAAACGTGGAAAAAACCAGTCAACAATTCAACCAACAAATCGAAAAATGTAGGTCTTTATACCACAAAAAGACTAAGGATTACGGCACTGCCTGGCGGATTCTAAGGCCTTCCTCTCTGACAGACCAGTTATTAATCAAGGCAAATAGAATTCGGACCATAGAAGAGCAAGGTCAACAAAAGGTGGATGACCCTATCGATGATGAATTTATTGGATTGGTCAACTACAGTCTAATGGCATTAATCCAATTAGAATTGCCAGAAGATGCACCTGTAGAACTTGAAGAAAGAGATGCACTCTCCTTTTTTGACAAACAGGCAGCGCATTGTAAGGCCCTTATGGAGGCTAAGAATCACGATTATGGAGAAGTCTGGAGAGATATGCGTATATCTTCCCTGACAGACTTAATCCTTCAAAAACTATACCGTATCAAGCAAATTGAAGATAATGAAGGGGCTACTTTAGTTTCCGAGGGATTAGACGCCAACTATAGCGATATAGTTAACTATTCCATTTTCGCTTTAATCAAATTAGACGAACAAGAAAAAGCATAAATCAATCATATCATGAGTTTTACTTTAGGACAATTATTGTTTTGGGTAGGGGTTATCAGCGTTGCAACTACAATTGCTATGCTCGTATTCGCCAAAGATCGAATCAAAAACCTAGCTATTAGTTTTTTGCAAAACTATGTGGGTATCCTATTTTTAGTTTCAGGTGCTGTAAAGGCAGTTGATCCATTAGGTACAGCCTATAAAATGGAACAATATTTTGCAGAATTTGAAGCTACCTTTGAAGGAACTTGGCTGAACTTTCTTTCAGGTATCTTCCCCAAATTAGCAGAAGTATCTATAGGCTTCTCTGTAGTAATGATCATTTTTGAATTAGTGCTAGCACTAATGCTCATACTGGGAACTAGAAAGAAATTAACCTCTTATGCATTCTTAATCCTAGTTGTTTTCTTTACTGCCCTTACCGGATTTACTTATTTAACAGCGTATGTGCCTTCAGGAGTAAACTTCTTTGAATTCAGCGCTTGGGTACCTTATAAGGAAACCAATATGCGTGTAACAGATTGTGGTTGCTTTGGAGACTTTATAAAACTTAAGCCATTCACTTCTTTCTTAAAAGATGTATTCCTACTTATTCCAGGAGTATTGTTCATTTTTGCGCGTAAGCAAATGCATGAAATTTCAAGTGCCAAAGTGAGAGACATTATCAGCTTTGGGTCCATTCCTGTGCTTTTAATTTACTGTTTCAGTAATTATGTTTGGGATATCCCACATAAAGATTTCAGACCTTTTGCTATCGGAAAAGATGTGAGAACAACAAAGGAATTAGAAATGGAAGCTCAAGCCAATGTGCAAGTCCTTGGATATGTTCTAACTAAAAAAGATGAGGCGGGCAACACACTTGAGACGGCAGAAATGAGCATGGAGCAATATTTAGCAGATTATAAAAATTATCCAAAAGCAGATGGCTGGTCAGCTGAACAAATCACCAGTAAACCTAGTATTGAGGCCACTAAAATTTCTGACTTTGAAGTGCAAGATTTAGATGGTAATGATGCCACGGATCAAATCCTTTACGATGAAGGATATGCCATCATGCTTGTTGCACATAAGCTCAAATATGAGCAGGAGCAACTACCTGTGGTACTTACAGACACTATTACCCGTTTGGATACCATCCAAGTGAATCCTGACTCTATATATATTCAGGAATCCATAGTAGAAGTTGTCGAAAAAGATGGAGTGGAGACCTCCTATACCTGGTCTGCTGATGTTTTGGAAAAATATAAGTCAACTGCTGTTCCATTTATTCAAGCAGCTCAGGCAGCTGGAATCTCTTGCTATGAAGTTGTTGGTTTGACGGATGCCAAAATGTTGGAGGCATTCCAAGAAGAATTAGGCATAAATATGCCGTTTTACATGGCCGATGATATTTTACTAAAAACCATAGTACGCTCTAATCCCGGTTTTGTATTATGGAAAGATGGTAAAATCGTGCACAAATGGCACATCAAGAAATTACAAGACTTTGAGTCTGTAAAAAACACATACATGCAATAAAAAAAGCTGCCTTAGGGCAGCTTTTTTTTGTCTTTCTCCATAAATACTGAAATATTCTTCCGTTATTTGCATCCTCAAAACGAATACAGTAGTTTTGTACTATATTTTTGAAAATGTTCAACAATCTATTTTGATATGCTGAGTAGGAGAAACATAAGAATCAAGGTCATGCAAGTCCTGTATGCGCACAACAGAGATGCATCAAGCTCATTTGCTGATCTAAAGAAGAACTACCTGTTATCTGTTCAAAAATCTTATGATTTATATTTATTCAACCTTTGGATAATATCAAGAATCGCCGACTACGCTCGAGTAGATTACTCCAAGAAACGAAGCAAAATGCTCCCTTCAGAAAAAGACCGAGCATTTACACCTAAGCTAGCCGATAACCCACTCAGCCAATTATTGATTAACTCTACTGCATTTAAAGAAGAATGCAGATTAAATGGAGTGTTGAATTTGATTGATGCAGACTTTGTATCTCAATTATACAGGGACTTCTCCAAAACCGAATCCTATCAAGATTACCTAAAGAATGACTCGGAAGACATTGACATACATATCAATATCCTGCTAGCCTTATACAAATTCTGTGTAAATCACGAGTTGTTCGTTGACTTAATAGAAGATCATTTCATCAACTGGATTGATGATAAATCTATAGTTTTAGGTTCTATTAAAAAGACGATCAAAGCACTTCCTATTTCAGATGAGGAATTTTATGAGTCATTCCAATTAAATGTAGAAACCGTACAAGATTTTGGAATGAG
>CAXQNQ010000119.1:0-29127 GCA_964225135.1 Mesoflavibacter profundi | reverse complement strand
TAAATGCCTGCATATTATAATCAATGTGCAGGCATTTGTGTCTATAAGAATGAGTTTTAGCTATATTTGCGAATAAAATAAAGGACTATGTTTGGAGATTTGATGGGCAATATGGAAGAAAAGAAAGCCCAATTACAAGAGACACTTGGAAATATGGAAATGCAAGAGACCAGCGGTGAAGGTGCAGTTTGCATCAAGTTCAATGGCTTGCGAGAAGTATTAGATGTGTCTATAGATCTGTCAAAAGTAGATACTGCTGATGGGGAGCAATTAGAAGATTTGTTGCTAGTGACTCTAAACAAGATGCAAGCGCGCATTGCTGAGGTGGAGGAAGCAGAGAATAAGAAAATGATTAAGGATATTCTCCCTCCAGGATTAGGTGGTTTAGGAAATATTTTTGGTTAAAAATAAAGGACTTGAAGTTTCGTTTTCAAAATGAACAATTATTTAAATACAATATGATGAGGATCTATCCCCTTTTATTATTACTGATTATGGCAGCTGCTCCGTTAAAGGCGCAGACGACTATTGATTTAGTAATATTTTATGATTTTGAACAGATTGATGACAATGAAATTCCTGATGTAACTGGAAACAATAGTAATGCTGCTTTGATTTTTGGCAATCAATTGGGATGTGGTGTAGTAGGGAATGCCTTAGAATTTAATGGATTAGATAATCGCGCAGTTATTCAAGGTGAGGCTATTGATGTTTTTGGGACGGAAGATTTCACGATGAGTTTTTACTTCAAAGCATTGGAACAAAATGTGTTTGGTGTTCAAACCTTAGTATCTAAGCGTAATGGTTGTGATTTGAATAATGCTTTTGAAATCAGATATGTACCTAATAATAATAGTATCAATGTATTGATGAACGAGGATACTAATTTGAATGCTAATTTTGATGTGGAATTGGATGAGTCCAATTGTTGGCATCATGTTTGTTTAGTGCGAGCTGGCACAGAGATTTTGCTATACATTGACGGGATTCAGCGAGAAAAAGTATTAAGATCTAACCGGATTGATCTGACGAATGATGCCATTGATTTGGAGTTAGGTTTTAGTAGTTGTGCTACAACGGGGAATAATTTTGAAGGATTTATTGATGAGTTTCGACTATATGATCGAGCACTAGTACAATCTCAAGTTGAAGAATTATATTTTTTCCCAGACCAGATTGGAAATGGCTTTGTAGATATAGGCATTGGAAAGGATACCATTTTGTATTTAGGTAATGCTATACAGACCTTTGCTACACCATCCTGTGCTTTCTCCTATCAGTGGGATCCTGCTACAGGTGTACAAGATGTTAATGATCCTTCCACGATATTGACTCCAACTACGACTACAACATACACGTTGAATTTCTTTGACAACTTTGGCTGTGTAGCATATGATAATTTTTTAGTCAATGTTATTGATCCTAACACCTTGGATTGTGAAGCTTATTTACCTAATGCTTTTACACCGAATGGAGATGGTTTGAATGATGATATTGGGATAGACAATCCTTTTGCAATGACAGACTTTATATCCTTTTCTATTTATGATCGTACAGGGAATGTGATTTTTAATACAGATGATCCTTTTCTTCGATGGGATGGAAGTGTGAGAGGTAAGCAGGCTATGGTAGATAATTATTATTATTTAGTAAAATATAATTGCTCCGATATTCCAAAGGAGACTAGTGGAACATTCATGTTGATGAATTAAAAAAAGTCCCGAGTATAAGCTCGGGACTTTTTTTATTTAACTATCGAAATATCTCCTCGGTAGAGTAATACCCTACCGTCTAGGAATTCAATCTCTGCTAAATAGACATATACTCCTGGATTCATGCCTTTTCCTTTGAATGTTCCGTCCCAGGCTATGGCAGGATTAATCTGACTTAGATTGTCTTCGACAAGTAATCTTTCATGGAGCATTTCTCCCCATCTGTCATAGATTCTAAAGTAGTTTATTCTACTTACTCCACGACCAAGGTAAGGCTGGAATAAGTCATTGATACCATCACCATCAGGCGTGAATATATTCGGGATATAAACATTCCTATTTTTATCCACTTCTATAACTAACTCTGATTCAATAGCACATCCATTGACGTCATAAGCCAATATGGTATATTCAACATCATCTAATGGTTCAATAGTTGGAACTAGAGGATCGTCTCCAAAATTAAGATAGTCTGATGGTGTCCAATAGACTGAGTCTGGATTAATTGGACTAGTTAGTGCTAAGATACTTGGGGTTATCGTTTCACTAGCTCCAAGTTCTATTTCTATTGGACTATCGTATTCTAGTATAATTTCAGAAGGCCCATCCAACACAAAAGTGGTATCTGATTCACATCCTGCATCCGATACCTCTGTTACAGTTACGATATGTTGACCTGGGAAAACACTAATATTAGTGCCTAAGGTCTGCGGCGATCCCCCATCAATGGAGAATGTAAAGGATAGGTTTGATATACCATTGCCTCCAAATGCTGTATCTACCGTTATTGTAGTCGTTTCACCTGGGCATGGAATGGGTTGGATATCTGGTATATTAAATGTTATAGGGTCTGGACTACCAATATCAAAGGATAATGGGAATTCACATCCCTCTGCGTCTACAATCGTAACCGCATAGGTTCCAGCTGCTAAGTCAAAAGCAGAGGAAGAGGAAATATTGGCAGAAATACCAGGTCCCCAGACATATTGAATATCTCCTTGATTGACATTACCTCCTTGTGCAATTACGGTAGCGTAGCCATCCATCTCTCCAAAACAGCTTACTTCTGCTGAACTTGAATTCAAGTCAATAGAACCTGTTAATGGTGTAAGTGGTTGTTGTACTGTTGCTATTGCATTGGTGATACATCCATTGTCGTCTGTAATTTGAACTGGATAAGCACCTGCAGCTAGGTTTTCATAAGTCGCACCCGCTGTTGTATCTTCCCAAAGGTAAGTGTACGGATTTGTTCCTCCTAAACCTTGAGCAATAGCTGAACCATCACTAAGTCCGAAACAACTTACATTATCGATAGTGATTTCAGACGAAAGTTCTGCTGGAGCGCCAATTTCAACGGTAAACTCCTCTGTACATTCACCATCAGAAACAGAAACGGTATTGGTTCCTTGCCAGAGTGCTACAGCTGTACTTGAAAGTTGGTTGAAAGTGGATTCATTGGATGGAGTCCAAATGAAGGAGAACAACTGTGCTGGAACTGTTCCATCTTCATATTCAGCAACTGCTGTTGCTTGTCCATCATATGGAACTCCACTTGCATTGAAACAACTTACATCTACTAAATTTATAAAGGTAGCTGTAATAGCTGGTGGATCTTCAAGAGTTGTATTACCTTCTACTGTTGGGCAACCATTAAAGTCAGTTATAGTTACTGAATAGTCTCCAGCAGTAATATTACTTCCGGTATTAATCGAAGCACCAAATCCATCTATACCCACAGACCAATCATAGAAGTAAGGTTCTGTACCACCTTCTACTTGGGCTTGTATAATACCATTTCCTAGTCCTGGGCAGAGTGGAGACGTTAATACGAAATCAACGATTTGAAGTGCATCAGGTTGAGACACCTCAGCTGTATCAACTGTTATACATCCAGCTTCATCTTCAACGGTTACGATATATTGGCCAGCACTTAAGTTGTCTTGTGTGGTCAGATTGACACCTGAATTGTTAGTTGACCAAGAGTAAAGGCTTATTGGGTTAGCACCGGCTGATGCAATAACCTCTAAAATACCATCAGCATCTCCATTACAGAATAGCTCTACATCATCAAAGCTATTGATTACTGGAGGCGTTGGCGCGAATATATCTTGGGTTAATTCAATTGGGCAGTTATTGTTATCAAGTATAGTTAAAGTATATGTTCCTGCAGATAAGCCAGTTACTATGGAATCTGTTTGAGGCAATGCACCCCAATCATAAGTATAGTTAGGTATTCCACCAGAAACGGCTACTGTTATAGTCCCGTCATTTCCAACCGCACAGGTTTCATTTTGGAAGTCGACAACAGATGCTTGTAATACATCAGGCTCTGAAATAACATATTCTGCTGAAGTAGAACAACCTAGATCATCCATTAATTCTAAGGTATAGGTACCTGCACATAGGTCAGATGCAGCTGTTGAAGTTGCTGTGGTGGTTGCAGTAACAGCTGGAATCCAATTAAACGTATAACTGTTTGATGTACCTCCAACCGTATTTGCATCTACATTAATGAATCCATTACAATCACCAAAGCAATTGATTTCTTGAGCCGCTGTTACATTAAGTTCAAGGCTTATGGTAGATCCAATATTTACAATGGAGGTATCTAAGCACATGAGTGAATCTTCAGCTATAACCAAATAATTTCCATCTGAGATACCTGCTTGAGTGATATTCGTCCCAGTTGAAGTGCTGATTTGATTACCGTTGATATCTTGTAGTTCTATGTTATATATACTTCCGGTACCTCCAGTTATATCTATGTCTAATGCTCCATCTTCTACACCTGAACAGCTGGCATCTGTAATGGAATTAACTGCAAAAAGAATGGGAGCAGTTTGTGGTAAACCATCCGTGCTAGATTCCGAACACATCAAATCTGTATTGGTCAAGGTAACCGAATATGTTCCTGCTGTAATTCCGGTTAGTGTATTCCCAATATCACCTGTTGACCATTCAAATTCATATTCTGGTCCTGGATTATTAATCAAAATAGAATTGACTACCGCATTAGCAACCATTTGGCCTTCTCCACCATTACAAGTGGCTGGCGTTACTGAAATGAATACGTCTAAGTCAACTCCTTCTGCTATAATAACCTGATCGGATATAATGTTAGCTGTTTGATCTTCAACTTGTATGGTATAGGTGCCAGGAGCAAGATTAGTTAGCGTGAATGCACCATCTGCATCTGTAATGGTGGTTGTGTTGATGACATTGTTGCTTTCATCAAAGATGGTATAATCAAATGGCGCAATACCATTTGAAATGGTGGTTGCAAATGACCCATTATTAAGGCCTAAACAGGTTTCATCCGTTGAGGTAATATTAAGCGTGTATGCGGAGGATTGAATCGTTGCTGTACCTCCATTTGATGATACTGATGTTACGAAGGTATTAAGCATATCGTCAATGACAACAAATTCAATTGGTAGGCTAGGTCCAGAAACGACATTAACAGGTGAAACATCTCCATTCATTCCTACTGCTTCAACACAAAATTCGAATAAAACTTCTCCGTCAGGAATAGTTACTCCTACACTAGAAAAATCAGCCCAAAGTACATTGAAATTACCTTCTGGATTGGCATTTCCAGCAGGAGGTAGTAGTCCAAGTGCTGGATTTGGGTTCGCTATATTCAATGGAGGAGCCATTGCATTAAACATTGTTGGATCATATTCCAGAACAAATTGGAACGAAACGATATCAATAAAATTAGATGCTGTTACTGGTATACAAACTGTTGTTCCTTCTTCTGTAGTAACATCTGCTATTTCTAATAGGACTGGATCTGAGCATGCACTCATATCAATTTGGAAAGTATGTGGGCAACTTTTTCCATCGCTAACGGTCACATCATAAACTCCAGGTTGTGGCACGGATACTTCAGCAGTTTCTGTATGTCCTGAAGGTGCTGATACTACTGAACCAGTAATAGAAGGATCAGTGCTGAGGTTTACTGAAATATTGTATGTTTCGTTTGCATCGAAATGTGGTAGTCCACCTTCAAGGTCAAAAGAAGCAGAACAGGAAGTAGCTCCTGATCCTAAGGTAATATTGGACGACTGAATTTCTGAAAGATACACTACAGGAACTGCTGCGTCAATATTGGTATGAACACAAGGACCTCCATTTTCATATTCTGGTGTGAAGGTGCCATCCATGTTATCTAGTAATTCATCAAACGTTACGGGAGACCAGAAAACTAGAAATGGATTACCTCCATTGAAATTGTCAATAAAGGTACCGTCATTGAAAAGGGTTATATCTCCATTTAGGTTATTGCCTTCTAGAATAACTAAAAAGTCAACTCCAGGGGCAGTTTCTGGAACTATACAGGGATCAGAGGCAATGGTACCTAAGTCCGCTGGACCTGAAATAGTAGGGGCACAGGTATAAAAACCATAGCAAATACCAGCTGCTGTTGCTGGATTTGGGTCTCCAACTAAACTTTGATCACCATTGTGTACTAATTCAACAGTATCGTTTACACAAAGAAACATGGTATCCAAGTCTATATCATTGGAGGATGCAGTAATAGTGCCTAAGGATACCGTACCTGCGAAATTTTCTTGACCAGGAACACAAGCCAATTGGCTGTGGTTTGGAGTTGTTTTTTCAATAGAGATAGATTGAGGAATCTGCGCATGCAGAAGCCCACCTGTAAGTAGGAGGAAACCTAATAGTATTCGAGTTCTTCTTAACATTGCTTAGTTGTTGACCTAAAATATAGTCGCGCAATTTAATAATTGTTACGGCTATTCAATAAGTGTACGGTGTTAAATAATTGATTGAGTTTGTTTTCGTGCGGCGTTTGTTTCATTGGAACGCCATTTTGTATTTGGATATTGCTATTTACTCCGCTAATATTTTTGCCCACTTATGTATACAGACTCAATAGAGTTTTCACCAAATGAGTAAGGTAAATATGCTATACTAGGTATTTGATGAGTGAGCAAAAAGTTTGCTTTTTTACCAATATCTATGCTTCCTACCTCCTCTTGCAGCTCTAAAGCATAGGCTCCATTAATGGTTGCAGCAGCTAAAGCCTCTTCGGGAAGTAGTCCAGATTTTACACAGGCTAAAGCAAGTACCAATTGCATATTGCCTGAAGGGGATGACCCTGGATTAAAATCACTAGCTAGTGCAATGGCCACGCCCTGATCTATCATTTTTCTGCCTTCAGGGTAAGGGTCATTAAGGAAGAATGGTGCTGATGGTAACATAGTTCCAATAACATCGCTATTCGCTAGTTGTTCAATTTCCTCATCAGTCATGACTTCTAGATGATCCACAGAAATAGCTTTTTCTTGAATGCATAATTCGATACCACCCATACTGTTGAACTGATTGGTGTGAATTTTGGCTTTGAGGCCATGTTTTGCACCAGCTTGAATAATGCGTTGAGTCTCTTCCACCGAAAAGGCTACTTTTTCACAAAAAACATCGATATAATCGGCTAAATTTTCTGCAGCAATAACTGGTAGTATATCATTTAGGAGTAGATCGATATATCCTTCGCGATTAGACTTATATGCGGTGGGAATAGCATGTGCACCAAGGAAGGTTGCTTTTATAGGAATAGGTGCATTTGCTTTAATTCTTTTTATTACTCGTAAGATTTTCAATTCAGCCTCATACGATAATCCATATCCACTTTTAATTTCTATGGCGCAAGTACCTTGTTTAATCAGCTGATACAACCTATGCATTGCTTGTGTGTATAGCTCCTCTTCTGACATTGATGCTAGTCTGTTAGCTGAATTCAGTATTCCGCCTCCTTTTTCTATTATCGTTTCATAGGAAGTGCCTTTGATCCGCTCTACGAATTCCATTTCCCTACTTCCGGCAAATACAAGATGGGTATGGGAATCAACAAAACCAGGTAACAAAATTTGTCCAGTAGCATCTACTATTTCGTCCGCTGTGCGAGGACAATTAGTCATAGAACCGTAATCTTTGATAAGGCCATTTTGTACCAATAAAAAGGCATTTTCAATACTATTCCAATGACTCAAGGCATTTCCTCTTAATGCTTTATTTGACTGAATATTGCACAGACAAATTTGCTTGATGTTTCTTACAAGTAATGTAGACATGGACTATTATTTGATGTCGAAGTTAGTGTTTTTTTGCCGCTCAATAATTGTAGGGGTTAATATTTTAATTCATCTAGTGAAGTATTACAAAGTTACTTAGAAACATTTTTTATACCTTGTGCCACGAATTTTGATTTCCAAGAGACAAACCTAAAAAATTATGTCTAAGATACGAGCTGCGATTACGGGAGTACACGGATATGTTCCAGATTATGTATTAACCAATGCAGAATTGGAGCAAATGGTAGATACCAGCGACGAATGGATAAAGACTCGAACGGGTATTAGCGAGCGTAGAATCCAAAAAGGAGAAGGTCTAGCTACTTCCGATATGGGAGTTGAGGCTGTAAAAGGCTTACTCGAAAAAACAGGCACTTCGCCTGATGAGATAGATCTGATGATTTGCGCAACAGTAACTGCTGATATGCCATTTCCAGACACTGCTAATATTATCTGTGATAAGGTAGGAATCAAGAATGTATTTACTTTTGACATCAATGCGGCCTGCTCAGGTTTTTTATTTACCCTTGCTACTGCTGCTAAATATATTGAATCGGGTTCCCATAAAAAGGTTATTGTAGTAGGTGCGGATAAAATGTCTACCATTGTAGATTACACAGACCGTACGACCTGTGTTCTTTTTGGCGATGGTGCTGGTGCAGTTTTGTTAGAGCCAAGTCCGGAAGAAGGATATGGATTAGTGGACTCCATCTTAAGAAGTAATGGAGAAGGAAGGCATTATCTTCATCAAAAAGGGGGTGGGTCTTTAAATCCAGCTAGTCCTCATTCTATTGAACAAAAGATGCATTATCTATATCAAAATGGTCGCCCTGTATTTAAGGCTGCTGTTTCTTCCATGTCTTCTGCGGTAACAGAAATTCTGGAGAATAATAATATGTCTAAAGATGATATTGCTTGGCTTGTGCCACATCAAGCTAATATTCGAATTATAGAGACTGTTTCTAAAATGGCTGACTTCCCTTTGGAAAAGGTTATGATTAATATAAGCAAGTATGGTAATACTACTGCCGCTACTTTGCCATTATGTTTGTGGGATTATGAAGACAAACTTAAAAAAGGAGACAATATAGTCCTTACTGCTTTTGGTGGAGGATTCACCTGGGGTGCAATCTTACTAAAGTGGGCTATATAACCAATTGAATTACTATCTTTGTTTTTGAAAATAAGCATTGAACAATTTACTAATCGATTATATCATGGCTAACACTAGTGATATCCGTAATGGATTATGTATTGAATTTAATAACGATATCTGGACTGTAGTTGAATTTCAACACGTAAAACCAGGTAAGGGTGCTGCATTCGTCAGGACCAAACTAAAGAGTTTAACACACGGTCGTGTAGTTGATAATACTTTTTCTGCTGGGCATAAAATAAATACTGTTCGCGTTGAGCGAAGAGATTATCAGTATTTATATAAAGATGATTTTGGGTATCATTTTATGAATACGGAGACTTTTGAACAGGTAATGCTGGAGGAAAAGTTATTGGATAATCCGGGCCTGCTTAAGGCGGAGATGATGATTGAAATTCTTTTCCATGCTGAAAAAGAAATTCCGCTTCAGATTGAACTTCCACAGTATGTGAATATGGAAATCACTTACACAGAGCCTGGATTAAAAGGAGATACTGCGACTAATACCTTAAAGCCTGCTATCATTGAGACAGGAATGGAGGTTCGCGTTCCTTTATTTGTTAATCAAGGAGACTTAATTAAAATAGATACGCGTGATTGCAGCTATGTAGAACGCGTGAAAAAATAATAAGCACCATTATTCAAAGCGCTTAAATTATCAGAAAATGAATTTCAAGGAAATACAAGACTTGATCAAACTGATCAATAAGACCAATCTAACTGAGTTTAAAATAAAAGATGGAGAGTTCAATCTTTCTATCAAAAAGGGTGATGATGATAAAGCGATTGTAGTACAGCAACCTGTAATGCAATATCCATCAGCTCAAGTACCAGTGCAGCCTAATTTCCAAGCTGCAGCACCTGCTACACCAGAGGCACCTGATCAAGATGCAGCGCCTGCTTCAGCGGAGAAAACGGATACATCAAATTATTTGGAGGTTCGCTCTCCAATAGTGGGAACATTCTATCGTTCTTCTTCTCCTGAAAATCCTCCATTTGCAAAAGTAGGTGATACTATTGCAAAAGGTGATGTAGTATGTATTGTTGAGGCTATGAAGCTGTTCAACGAAATAGAATCAGAAGTAAGTGGAACCATTGTACAAGTTATGGTAGAGGATGCTCAACCTATTGAGTACGATCAAGTATTATTCCTTGTAGATCCTGCATAAGGATTAGACTTACTTTATTGTTCTTGCCAAAATTTAAAAATTATGTTCAAGAAAATCCTCATCGCTAACCGCGGTGAAATAGCATTACGAGTAATTCGTACATGTCGGGAGATGAATATTAAAACGGTTGCTATTTATTCAACCGCAGATAGAGATAGTTTACATGTTCGTTTTGCTGACGAGGCAGTTTGTATTGGGCCTCCAGCATCAAAAGATTCCTATTTAAATATTCCTAGAATCATGGCAGCTGCTGAGATTACAAATGCAGATGCTATTCACCCTGGATATGGATTCTTAGCAGAGAATGCTGATTTTGCTGAGATTTGTAACGAGTATGGAATTAAGTTTATTGGTCCAAGTCCAGAGATGATTCGTAAAATGGGTGATAAAATCACCGCGAAAGAGACTATGATCAAGGCAAAGGTGCCAGTAGTACCCGGCTCTGGAGGCTTATTGAAGGAATTGGAACCAAGTTTGAAGCTTGCAAAAGAGATAGGTTACCCTGTTATCCTGAAGGCAACAGCCGGTGGGGGTGGTAAAGGTATGCGTATCGTATGGAATGAAGAAGAATTTGAAAATGCTTGGTTAACTGCATCACGTGAGGCAGAAGCTTCATTTGGTAATCCAGGTATGTATATGGAAAAATACATTGAGGAACCGCGTCACATAGAATTCCAGATTGCTGGAGATCAATTTGGAACGGTTTGTCACCTTTCAGAGCGTGAGTGTTCCATTCAAAGAAGACACCAGAAACTTGTTGAAGAGAGTCCATCACCATTCTTAGATGAGGATCTAAGGGAGCGTATGGGGAAGTCAGCTATCCTTGCTGGAGAGTCTATCAATTACGAAGGGGTTGGAACGGTTGAGTTCTTGGTAGATAAATACAAGAATTACTACTTCATGGAGATGAATACGCGTATTCAGGTGGAACACCCAGTTACAGAAGAGGTTATTGATTTTGATTTAATCAAAGAGCAAATCAAAATTGCTGCTGGAGAGAAGATTTCAGGGGCAAACTACTATCCAAAAATGCATGCCATTGAGGTTCGTATCAATGCAGAGGATGTTTATAAAGATTTCCGTCCAAGTGCGGGAAAGATTAATTCTTTCCACTCTTCGAAGGGGCATGGTGTTCGCGTAGATACTCATGTATACGCAGGTTACCAGATTCCTCCTTTTTATGATTCGATGATTGCCAAGTTGATCTGTCGTGCACAGACTAGAGAGGAATGTATTACAAAAATGGAGCGTGCTCTAGATGAATTTATCATCGAAGGGGTAAAGACAACTATTCCATTCCATAAGCAATTGATGAAAGATGAGAAATTCCGTAGTGGTGATTTCCATACGGGATTCTTGAATGATTTTGAAATGAATCCAGAGGAATAATCTGGAAATATATAGCAATAAAAAGGCAGGTGTTCGCACCTGCCTTTTCTATTCTAAAAAAGAACGTAATTTTGTAGTATGAAGCAATACCTGAAGATATTACGATTTGCATTGCCTTATAGTCGTCAGATTATATTGTCTGTAATATTCAATATTGGTACGGTACTTTTCTCTTTGGCCTCGATTACTACATTGATTCCAATTTTACGAATCATTTTTAATACGGCTAAACCTCAAACTTCTCCTGTTGAATACACGGGTATTCTTGGATTGAAGGATTATTTGACGGGACAGCTTAATTATAAGATGTATACCTGGTCTGAGGCTATTGGTCCGCAGCGTATTCTATTTTATGTATTGCTAGTAACGGTGGGTTTGTTTTTATTAAAAAACCTCTTTCGTTTCCTTGGAGCTATTGCAATAACCTATATTAAGAATGGGGTGGAGCGTGATCTGAGAGCATCCTTACACAAAAAGTTTTTGGAATTACCTATTGCCTATTTTAGTGAGCGACGCAAAGGAGATTTGATTGCTCGCTTCTCAACAGATGTATTGGATATTCAATATGCGGTGTTATCTTCTGTTCACCGATTAGTTCAGGACCCTCTAATGATTATTCTGACCTTATGTATTTTGATCTTTTTTTCAGCTAAGCTTACCCTTCTAGTTATTGTACTACTTCCTATTTCGGGGTTTATCATTTCCAGGATAGGTAAGACTTTAAAAAAACCAGCTCAGGCTGCAAAACAAGAATTAGCTGTATTACTTTCTCAATTGGAGGAACATATATCCGGTATTCAGATTATCAAGTCTTATGTAGCTGAACGTAGAGTACATAAGCATTTTTCAGATTCCAACCAGCGATATTTCAGGTACATGAACAAAACCATGTTTCGTCGAGATTTATCTTCACCGGTTAGTGAGGTGCTCGGGGCATTAATATTAGTGGTGATTGTATGGTATGGGGGCAATTTGATCTTGAACACCAATGAGCTAGAGGCAGACTTTTTTATTACTTATATCGTTTTGTTTTATCAAGTAACAGTCCCTGCAAAGTCTCTGTCTAATGCGTTTTATGATATTAAGCGCGGGGAGGCTTCAGCAGATCGGGTACTCGAAATTTTAGAAACAGAGAATGAGATGACAGATGCGGCAGATGCGAAAGAGGTCTCTGAATTTGAATCAGATTTAAAGTTAGTAGATGTGACTTTTTCTTATGAAGAAAAGGTTGTGATTGATCAACTTTCTTTGACGATTAAAAAGGGAAGTTCTGTTGCCCTTGTTGGACAATCGGGATCTGGTAAATCAACAATAGCTAGCTTGATCAATCGATTTTATGATCCTCAAGTGGGTGCTATTCTGCTGGACGGGCAAGATATTAGGACCTTTAAGCAAAAATCTTATCGCCATCTGATAGGCTTTATTTCTCAGGATGCCGTGTTGTTTAATGATACTATTCGAAATAATATTGCCTTTGGGGTAGAGTCAGCAACTGAAGAAGAGATTATTGCTGCTGCTAAAATTGCTAATGCACATACTTTTATCTGTGAACAGGAGCGGGGCTATGATACGATTATAGGAGATCGAGGCATGAAATTGAGTGGTGGGCAACGTCAGCGATTGACTATTGCTCGGGCTATTTTGAAAGATCCTCAGCTTTTGATTTTAGATGAAGCTACTTCCGCTTTGGACTCCGAATCGGAGCAATTAGTGCAAGAAGCATTAGAACAAGTCCTTAAGAATAGAACATCCATAGTGATTGCCCATAGATTGTCGACTATCCAACATTGTGACCAAATTGTTGTTATAAAGGACGGCACAATAGTTGAAATGGGTAAACATTTAGCGCTTCTTGAGCAAGACGGTGTCTACAAGAAACTAGTGGATTTACAAGGAATTTAACATTCTATATAATTTTTTATCCTTAAATTGTAGTTTTTACAGAATTCAATTATCAAATATGAAGCAGTATTACTTTTCTCTATGTTTATTTGTTTGTTTTGGGATTTCAGCTGAAGCTCAAGTTACATTGAGTAATGGTGGTTTTCCATGGGAAGGAGATACCTTAGTTACTGCTACGGATAATATGCCAAGCATTAGTTTTGATGCGACGGCTACAGGCGAGCAATCTTGGGATTTTCAGGATTTGGTAGCGCCTTTTTCTACTGAATTGATTTTTGAAGACCCTTCAGGTTCTACAGTGGGTTCAGAATTTCCAACTGCTAATGCCTATGTACTTGCTGTTGGAGGTGTAGAGAACTTTTATGAAATTAATGGTGATGAAGTACTGAATTTAGGTTATTACGGTGACGATCCTGCTGGTATTGGATTGAATGCATTAGTACGTTTTTCTCCGCCTTTAATAGAACGTAGAGCACCGGTAAGCTATCAAGATGAATTTTCATCTGAATCGAATGCACTTTTCCCATTTGCGGCGGACGATGTGCCATTTGATTTTTTAGATTCATTACCCATTTCACCAGATTCATTTCGAATATTAATCAATCGGGAAGCGGAGGAAGTGTATGATGCTTATGGAACCTTAGAATTGGAAGTGGGTAGTTTCAATGTGCTTAAAATGAAACGCGTGGAGACTGTTAATGTGCGCTTAGAGGCTAAGATACCATTTTTCAACTGGCAAGATATCACGGATCTTGTGGGATTGTCTGACTTCTTAGGGGAGCAGGTGATTCATTCACATCATTTCTTTTCCAATACAGCCAAAGAACCACTTGTGGTCATTACCATGGAGCCAGATACAGAAGATGTGGTTCAAACGGTATCTTTTAAATCTGGAGGCAGTATATCTTCTTTAAGTGCACAGCACTGGTCAAAACCTAATGCATTTATTTATCCTAATCCGGTCTTTTTTGAAGCGAAATTTGAATTAGTAAATATTCCAAATGGGGAATATGAACTTGCCATATATAATATCATTGGTTCAAAAGTGAAAGGTCAGAAGATGATGGTTAATGGGAATAAGACTATTAAAATGGATGTGTCAGATCTTCGCCAAGGGACCTATTTATATGCCTTGGAGTCTAAGGAAGGTCAGCGATTGTTTACAAGAAAAATGACTGTGATAAAGCCTTAATTAAAGGGTTTATTCATTTTATAAATAAAAAAAGTCCAAAGCATAACACTTTGGACTTTTTTATTGGTATGTCTATTGATTTCTATCCATTCATAGAAGTCAAGAACTCTTCATTACTTTGTGTATGAATCATGTGCTTTCTTAGGAATTCCATTGCCTCAACAGGTTTCATATCTGCCAAGTGATTCCTTAGGATTAGCATACGCTGTTGTGTATCCTTATCCTGTAATAAGTCATCACGTCTAGTACTAGATTTAGTTAGATCAACCGCAGGGAACATTCGCTTGTTAGATATGTTTCTGTCTAGTTGAAGTTCCATGTTACCTGTACCCTTGAATTCTTCAAAAATAACGCCATCCATTTTTGAACCAGTATCAATTAGTGCAGTTGCGATGATGGTTAATGAACCTCCACCTTCAATATTTCTTGCTGCACCAAAGAATTTCTTCGGTTTGTGTAATGCATTAGCTTCTACACCACCTGATAATACTTTACCAGAGGCTGGTGCAACAGTGTTATAGGCTCTAGCCAAACGTGTAATGGAATCTAATAGGATTACAACATCATGACCTGATTCTACTAATCGTTTTGCTTTTTGCAATACAATACCAGCCACTCTTACGTGATTATCTGCTGGCTCATCAAAGGTAGATGCAACAACTTCTGCATTTACAGAACGCTTCATATCTGTTACCTCCTCTGGACGTTCATCGATCAATAGAACCATCATGTAAACCTCTGGATGATTCTTAGAAATAGCATTAGCCAAATCTTTTAACAAGAACGTCTTACCTGTTTTAGGTTGAGCTACAATCAATCCTCTCTGACCTTTACCAATTGGTGTGAACAAATCCATTGTTCTAGTGGATAAGTCCTTAGAGGTAGTATTTAGATTGAATTTCTCATTCGGGAATAGTGGTGTCAAATAGTCAAAAGGTACTCTATTTCTAGTTTCCTCTGGTTGTAAACCATTGATACGAGCTACTTTTAGTAAGGCAAAGTATTTTTCACCTTCTTTTGGTGGTCGGATAGCACCTTGAACGGTATCACCAGTTTTAAGACCAAATAATTTTATTTGGGAAGGTGATACATAGATATCATCAGGAGAGGTTAGATAGTTATAATCAGAAGATCTTAAGAATCCGTAGCCATCAGGCATCATTTCTAAGATACCTTCTCCTTCAATTACACCGTCAAGCTCGATTTGGAATTTGGACTTTTCATCCTGTCTTCTGTCATCCTGTCTTCTGTCGTCTTGTCTTCTGTCGTCTTGTCTTCTGTCGTCTTGATTTCTGTCGTCTTGTCTTCTATCGTCTTGTCTTCTTTGATTTCTTCTTTCATCTTGATGATTATTCGAACTATTATCATCATTGGGTCTCCTTCTTTGATCATTTCTATTCCTATCTTGGTCTGCCATTTCTAACTCTTCTAACTTAGATAGTTTCTTTTGCGAGTCACGGGATTCATCTGTAGCATCTTTTCCAGGATTTCCATTGTCCTCCATACTTACATCTTCCCATTCCTCATTGTTTGATGAAGACTTTTCAGTTGTATTTTTGTTTCGAGCATCTGCCTTTTTCTTATCATTAGACTTAGATGCTTTTTTCTTAGGTTTCTTTTCAGTAGCTTCTTTAGAGGCGGGACTAGGGGCAGCGTTTTCTCCTGCTATAGCTTGCTGGTCAAGTATTTTGTAAATAAGATCTTGCTTATTTAGCCTCTTGAAACCTTTTACATCAAGTTTTTCCGCAAGCTCCTTAAGTTCAGGAACGAGCATATCGTTTAATTGTAGTATATCATACATGATAGTAGATGGTAAAATTTTTGAATTGAAAAAAATGTGGGATAAAGTGATAGATAAGTACTTTTGGAAGCGAAGTTCCTCTGGAGGGACATGTTTTTTCGCTAGAAGATCGAAATCTATTACCTTCGATTAAGACAAAAGTAAGATAATTTTTAATATAAATGTTATCTTTGCACAAATAATTTAAACCTTTTTATTCTGAGGTAACGTTGTATTGTTTTTTAGTAAAAAGGAACAACCACCGATTTTCTACTCTATAAAAATTCTTAAAAATGTTAGAAATATCAGTGATCAGGCGAGAAACTGACCGTGTAAAACGTGGTCTTAAAGTTCGAAACTGGTCTGAAGAACAAATCCAAGTAGTTGATCAAGTGCTTGAACTTGATGACACGAGAAAACATTTGCAAGCAGAGATAGATTCGATTAAGGAATCAACCAATAAGTATTCCAAAGAAATCGGTGATTTGTTTAAATCTGGTAAGCAAAATGAGGCGGCTGGCTTAAAGCAAAAAGTAGCAGACTTAAAAGAACAGGCAAAAGGGTTAGAGGAATCATCAAAGATTGTTGTAGAGACTTTGAATAATCTGATGTACTCTATTCCGAATACGCCAAATGATTTAGTACCTGCAGGTGCTACGGAAGAAGACAATGAAATATATCGTGATTGGCCGGGTACTTTGCCTGATTTAGGTGATGATGCCATACCACACTGGGAATTGGCGAAGACTTATAATCTGTTTGACTTAGAATTAGGTGTAAAGATTTCAGGGGCAGGGTTTCCATTATATAGAGGTCAAGGAGCCAAATTACAGCGTGCATTGATCAATTTCTTTTTAGATCGAGCAGAAGCAGCTGGTTATGAAGAGGTTATTCCTCCGCACCTAGTAAATGAAGACTCAGCGCGAGGTACAGGACAATTGCCGGATAAGGAGGGACAGATGTATTACATGGAAAAAGATGATTTGTATTTGATTCCAACAGCAGAAGTTCCAGTTACAAATATTTTTAGAGGGGATATCCTTCCAGAGGGTGATTTTTCACATAAATTGTGTGGGTACACTCCTTGTTTTAGAAGGGAAGCGGGTTCTTACGGTGCACATGTTCGTGGATTAAATAGAGTACATCAGTTTGATAAAGTTGAGATTGTTCGAGTGGAACATCCAGATCGTTCATACGCTGCATTGGACGAAATGTTGGCTCACGTTTCCGCTCTATTGGATGATTTGAAATTACCTTATAGAATTCTTCGCTTGTGTGGTGGTGACTTAGGATTTACATCTGCAATTACTTATGATTTTGAGGTATACTCAGCTGCGCAGAAGCGTTGGCTAGAGGTCAGTTCCGTATCTAACTTTGAAACCTATCAATCTAACCGATTGAAGTTGAGGTACAAGGAGGGTAAGGCAAAGCATTTGGCACATACCCTGAATGGATCTGCTTTGGCGCTTGCTCGAATAGTAGCAGCGTTATTGGAGAACAATCAAAATGGGGAAGGAATAGAAATTCCTGAAGTGTTAAGGCCATATATGGGCGGTAAAACTCATATCAATTAATTTGGCTGAGTTCAATGCATACATTAAATTAGACATCTAATTCAGTAACACTTTATAAATAATAGAGATGCAAGAGGAAATAGATATGGCTATGGAAATCTTGAACGAGAGTATGGATACCAAGCTAGAACATCTGAACAAAGAATTATCAAAGATTCGTACAGGTAAAGCTTCTCCAAGTATGCTTGGAGGGATTATGGTTGACTATTATGGTTCGAGTACGCCCATGAATCAAGTTGCCAATGTTACAGCTTCTGATTCCAGAACTTTAGCTATTCAGCCTTGGGAAAAATCAATGCTTGCTCCTATTGAAAAAGCAATATTTGAAGCGAATCTTGGATTAACTCCAATGAATGATGGTGAAATGGTTCGCATCACTGTACCACCTTTGACGGAAGAGCGTAGAAAAGAGCTTGTAAAAATGGCTAAAGCATCTGGTGAAGATGCCAAAGTAGGTATACGTTCATCTCGTCAAAAAGCGATGGATGTCATAAAAGGAGCTGTAAAGAATGGCTATCCAGAGGATGCAGGTAAAAAGGCGGAGACAGATATTCAAAATGTGATCAATGCCTCAACTAAAAGAGTGGATGATATTGTCCAAAGTAAAGAATCAGATATAATGACAGTATAAAAAAAGCCCGAGTTTCTACTCGGGCTTTTTTTATTTAGATTTCAAAAGGATAATCGGACAAATAATTTCTTCCAAGGATATTCCGCCATGTTGGAAAGTGTCCTGATAATGCTTTTTGAAGTGGTTATAATTGTTCGGATACAAGAAGTATTTGTTGTCTTTTGCAAAAATGTATTTAGAGGATAAATTCGGTGTTGGTAATCCCGCTTGCTCGGGCTTTTTAATCTCAAGTACATCTTTTCTTTCATATTGAAGGTTTCTTCCTTCTTTATACCTCAAATTTGTCGTAGTGTCTCTATCACCAACCACTCTAGATGGTTGTGCTACCCGAATAGTACCATGATCTGTACCAATGATTAGTTGGAAATTTTTACCTTCTAATTTCTTAAGTGCAGACCATAAAGAAGAGTTCTCAAACCAAGATTTTGTAATGGAGCGATAAGCTTTTTCATCTGAAGCTAATTCTTTGAGTACTTCCATTTCTGTGCGGGCATGCGAAAGAAAGTCAATGAAGTTGTACACAATTACCGTTAGGTCATTATTTAAATAGTTCTGAATATTATCATTGAGATCTTTTGCTACTCCAATATTAGTTACCTTGATATAATCCATTTTGATTTCTTCTCTAAATGTCCGCTTGATTTGCAGATCAAGGAGTTCTCTTTCATAATTATTTTTCCCCTCTTTTTGATTGTCATATACCCAGTATTGCTTGTAATGCTTTTCAATCTCACTAGGAAGCATTCCAGCAAATATGGCATTTCTAGAGTATTGGGTAGATGTGGGAAGGATACTGTAGAAATAATCTTCCTGTTCAATTTTAAAGTTATCGAGTAAGATTGGCTTGATGGTTTCCCATTGGTCATAACGGAGGTTGTCAAGCAACAAGAAAATAGTAGGTATATCTTTGTCCAAGTTAGGGAATATTTTTTCTCGCATGAGTTTGTCTGACATAATTGGACCATCTTCATCTTTAACCCAATCTATGTAGTTCTTTTCGATAAATTTGGAGAATTCATTGTTGGCCTGTTCTTTTTGCATAGATAAGATTTCGCCCATTTGCTCTCCACCTGATTGGTCTAGCTTTAACTCCCAGTTGATCAGTTTTTTGTACACTTCTACCCATTCTTCAAAGTCGAGACCTCCTTGAATTTCCATCATCAAGTTTCGGAATTCTTGCTGATAGTCCGCATTGACTTTATCCTCTACTAAAGCTTTTGATTCTATGATTTTTTTCAAGGTTAATAGGATTTGCATCGGATTAACCGGCTTGATGAGGTAGTCTGAAATCTGAGCACCAATGGCTTCTTCCATCACATTCTCCGCTTCATTTTTAGTTATCATAACTACGGGAATATTTGGAAACTCTTGCTTGATAGTGGAAAGTGTTTCTAAGCCAGTAAGACCTGGCATACTTTCATCTAAAAAGATAACATCAATATCTTTATTGCTCCTAACTTCATCAATAGCATCATGGCCATTCGTTACGGTAATGACATGGTAATCTTTATTTTCTAGAAACTTTAAATGTGGTTTTAGTCTTTCGATTTCATCATCTGCCCAAAGGATATTGATTTTTTCCATGTCGTATAGTACAAGTAAATTAAAGAATGGTGGAAAATACACATATTCGATTCAAGTAGGAAAGAAAAATTCGAATAATGTGGTTTTCAGTTTAGTAACGAGAATTCCTTCAAATTATTGGAGTTAGCTTAGGAATTAAGTTGTGGATTAAGGCTTAATCAACTCAAATAATCTATTTACAAATTAAATTATTTAATTTTGATGCCAAATATGTTCCTGGAATGATACAGAATATGAAGATTCTCAATGACCCTGTATACGGTTTTGTTGGGATACCCTACAAACAAGTCTTTGCACTAGTTGAGCACCCCTTTTTCCAACGATTAAGACGTATTAAGCAGCTGTCCATGACGTATTATGTCTATCCAGGGGCCTTACATACTAGATTTAATCATGCCATTGGTGCTTTACATTTGACGATTCAGGCGATTGAGGTGCTGCGATCAAAGGGAGTTGTAATTAGTGAAGAAGAAGCTAATGCTGTTTTTATAGCCATCGTATTACATGATATTGGACATGGACCTTTTTCACATACTTTGGAGCATACTCTTTTGAATATTCACCATGAGGAGTTGTCTTTGCATTTCATGGAGGCATTAAATGAAGAATTCAAGGGCGAATTAGACTTGGCTATTGATATATTTAAAGGAAAATATCATCGAAATTTCCTTCACCAATTGATTTCTTCTCAATTAGATATGGATCGCCTAGATTACCTGAACCGGGATACTTTTTTCACTGGAGTTTCGGAGGGGGTAATTGGATATGATCGTATCATTAAAATGTTGAATGTAGTTGAAGATAACTTGGTTGTTGAAGAAAAAGGATTGTATTCTATTGAGAAGTTTTTGATTGCTAGGCGGATTATGTACTGGCAGGTATACCTACACAAAACTGTTGTAGCTGCCGAGGTTATGCTAATCAAAGTGTTTGAGCGTGCTAAGGTATTAGTGGAAAATGGCTGGGAGCCTGCTGTAAGTCCTGCATTATATCAAATCTTAAGAAAGCCATTAGATTCAGATTCTTTTAAAACGGATAGAGATCAAAATCTTAAGTTATTTGCTTCTATTGATGATTATGATATCGTGATGGCTATGAAGGTTTTTGCAGGAAGCTCCGATCGTGTTTTAAGTTTTTTATCGAATAGTCTGCTCAATAGAAATATCTTCCGTTTAAAATTTTATGATGATGCTATTGAAGAGTCCACTAAACAAGCTTGGGTAGATCTTGCAAAAGAAGCGCTTAACCTTACTGAGGAGGAAGCCGCTTATTTGGTGACTTCAGGCGTGGAGTCAAACTCGACTTACAATAGAGCTAAGAATGAGATTAAGATTCTGTTCAAATCTGGTGAGGTAAAACCTATGTCTGAGTGTTTTCACTTTGACTTTTTGCCAGGTCGTATGGAGAAGTTTTATATAGTATATCCTAAGTTTTTGGAGCATCCTCCTCTGTAAACCAAGACGCGTACATAGCGTAATTTTTGGATATTCTATGAATGGTGTTGTTGAAGCGGTCTTCGGAGATTTGTTTAACTTTTTTTGCTGGGACACCTGCATAGATAAAGCCTGATTCCAAGTGGCTATTTTCTAAGACTACTGCTCCAGCTGCAATGAGGACATTGGATTCTACTACGGCATGATCCATGATAATCGCGCCCATTCCAACTAGTACATCTGCTTTGATATGGCAACCATGAATGATAGCATTATGGCCTACTGATACTCGGTCTTCAATGATGGTTTTACTCTGTTGGTAGGTGCAATGAACCACAGCGCCATCTTGAATGTTCACATCGTTTCCAATAACAATCCTATTTACATCTCCTCGAAGGACCGCATTAAACCAAATACTACAATTATTTCCAATTTTTACATCTCCAACGATGGTTGCATTCTCCGCTAGATATACATTTTGCCCCATTTGGGGTTGGAATCCTCGGACTTTTTTTATGAGTGCCATGGTTACGGTCTTTTATTTTCAATAGGGCGGATTATAAATCCTTTTTCTTTTAATAGGTTTAATATACCCAATTCTCCTGGGAGATGTCCAGCGCCTACGGCATACAGACAAGTCTTGTGTTGACTAAACTCATTTATGGTTGTAATCCACGCTTTGTTTCTATTCGTTATTAGGATATCATTATAACCTGAGGCCATCAAATCAGCATTAATTAGTTCACCCAATTTATCTAAGTCTTGAGAGAGGTATATTGTGTAAAGGTCGTTTGTTGAGGATTCGTTTTCTCCTTGGTTTTTGATTTGATCCACTAACATGCTAGCTTGATCGGATAAAGATATATGATCAAACATACTGATTTGAAAAGCTATGGTTTCTAAACCATTGATTGGAATATTGTTGGTTTCAGCGAGCGCTCCAATTTCAAGCTCATAGGACTTCCAATTGGACTTTAAGCCATCTGAAGTATTGTTAGAGCTTGTTTCTAGAATCATGGATAAAAACAGCGGCTTTATTTTTTCAGCCATTAGAGGGGGAAGGCCTGATTTTGCAAATGCGCTCAAAACTTCTTGGTGATCTTCTTCTGTCAGTAGATCCTTTAGACTGCTGTCTGCAGGCATCATGATTTTATCCATCAGTCCTAACATGGTAGGCATCAAATTATCATTGGACATATCTACTTCAAAGTATACTTCATCCACCTGAGAAATATAATATTGAAGGCTGTCTGAAATAAAAAATAAGTCCTCAGCAATCATGTGAATGGTACCAAATACATATGATTTTTGATTGGACTCGGGGTGTTTGATTTCCCACAACATGGAGCTTTCTTGTCCAAATAGTCCTATGTAAAGGATTAAGCCATAAATAAGTAAGAATAGCTTTTTCATATCATTTGATTTACTTAATGATGAAGATCTAAGTCTTCTAGGATGTGTAGGAGGATAGTAATATCATCATAAAATTCTTTGATTAAGGAGAATTTCAAGTTGGATTTAAAAAGATGGGGCTCTAATATGTCTTTTTCTTCAGATATAGCCATATAAATGGTGCCGTTATTATAGGATAGGTAGAATAATTTATCAAAAACTTGTGTGTAATTAAGTATGGACTGTTGAAGGCCTTCTGTTAAAAAACTAACTGGATTTGATTTTTTGTTAGCATAGGTTTCAAATTGTGCTCTAAACTGAGGATTTCGAATCAGGTTGTTCACTTTCACATGTCCGGCTCCTACCCAATGTTGGATAGTTCTACTGAGGTAGGGTTTTTCCGTTTTGGGAAAGATTAAGATAGAGCCTTTAATTGGAATTTGGAGTGTAGCTTTCATGAAAACGCCATCAAATATCCATTCCATTCTACCGGTTACTTTAGAAGGATCCTTGACTCTAGTTTCAGCTAGTTCAAAGGCTACACTACCTATATTCCCTTTGATATAATCTTCCTCCTGATAGTCTGGATTACTCAGTTGAAAAATTTTACTTTTCTTAAAGTCGGCGTAGCCAACACCTCTATTAGGTTCATAACTTAAGGTGCTATAATTGATACTGTTATCTATGAAGTCCAAAATGAGCTCCATGATTCTTGGTTTGAATGTTTTTACATATTGTCTGACTCTGTAGAACAGAAAGGTGGTATAAAAGCAGACTAAAAGTACTATGATAAGTGAGAGCGCAAAAATATGTAACAATTGCGCAATGGTGATTAAGATGATGCCTAATAGAATAGAAAAGCCAATTAAGTATAGTACTCGATTTCTTTTCACTTCCATCCGTTTGAGTTCGGGGTAGATACTGTGGTTGTAGAATATCCTAAAGGCGTCTAATTTATTCATTTAAATTTATAATCTTAAGTCTAATATAATGAAGATGTAAATATGAAATCAATTATTTGAGAAAGGTTTAAATTTTTACTTCAAAAGGCGAGGTTTGAATTGAGTTTTCTCTATCCAAAGTGGTACTTTTGAGTCTTGATACAACCTTTTTCGTTGAATCACTTACCCTAATATGTAATCGGTTGTATTTATACTAATTTCTTTGGCGAAAAAATGTTACCTTTGCGTTTTATGACTAGAATCACTAAATCAATTGTTTTTGCTACTTTATTGGGTTTGATTTTCCTTAGTTCATGTAAATCAAATTTCGAAAAAGTAAGGACTAGTGGGGATGCTGAGTTGATTTATACAGAATCACTAAAACTCTACGATGATGGGCAATATGTTAAAGCTCAGGCTTTGATGGAGTTGATTATTTCAGCTTTTAGAGGAAGACCTGAATTAGAGGAATTGTATTTTAAATACTCCAACACGTATTATTTGACGAATGATTATGTGTTAGCTGCGTATTATTTTGAAAACTTTTCTTCTACTTTTAGTGGCTCGTCATTCAGGGAAGAGGCGGATTTTTTAACTGCTTTTTCTTATTACCAGATGTCTCCATCTTTTAGATTGGAGCAAACGAATACCTTGAAGGCCATTGAGTCTTTTCAGACTTTCGTCAATAGGTATCCGGATTCAGACAAGGTTGATCAGTGTAATACTTTGATTGACTTGTGTCGGAGAAAATTAGAAGATAAGGCATATTATTCAGCTATGCTTTATTTTGATTTGGGACAATACCAATCTGCGCTAAGGAGTTTGGAAAATATGTTGATTGAATTTCCTGATACCAGGAATTTGGAGGAAATTCGATTCAAGATGGTAGAAGCCAATTTTCTTTTAGCGGAGAATAGTATATATGACAAGAAGCAGGAGCGATATGATGAAACCATCAGATATGCTTTGATGTTCTTGGATAAATATGAGGAAGGTGCGTATTATAATACAGTACAATCCTACAAAACAACATCAGAAAAGGAATTAAAATTATTGTCGAATGACTGATATTAAATCAAAATCTCAGGGGATTGACCCTAATGTTTCAGCAAGAGATGTAAAAGATTTGTCTGCAACAACTGGTAATATTTACGAGGTGATTTCAATCATTAGTAAACGTGCAAAACAACTTTCTTTTGACCTTAAGCGCGAGCTTAATCAGAAGCTAGAGGAATTTGCTGTGAGTACAGATTCTATTGAGGAAATCAATGAGAACAAAGAGCAGATTGAAATCTCTAAGTTTTATGAGAAGTTACCTAATCCTGTAGTCATTGCTACCACTGAGTACTTGGAGGATGAGTTACATTATCACTACAACGATAAGAGACGTCGGGATTAATCTTGATTGTCCTTTACTATACTGAAGAAAGCAGTAAGATTCGTTTCTTACTGCTATCTTTGTTTGTATAACACAGGTAATATGAAGGAGCTAGCTTCCCAAAAAAAGAACATACTTTTAGCGGTAACTGGAAGTATTGCTGCGTATAAGGCTGCGCATTTAGTTCGCTTGTTTGTCAAGTCGGGATATGCTGTTCGAGTGCTTATGACTCCTTCTGCTACATCTTTTATTTCTCCTGTAACCTTATCTACCCTCTCTAAGAACGAGGTGTATACAGATGTGCACAATGAAGAAGCATGGAATAACCATGTTGAATTAGGGTTGTGGGCAGATTATATGATTATTGCACCTGCTACAGCCAATACCATGGCTAAAATGGTTACTGGTATTGCAGATAATATGGTCTTAGCTTGCTTTCTATCGGCTAGGTGTCCTGTCGCATATGCTCCTGCAATGGATTTGGATATGTACAAACATCCAAGTACGCAATCTAATATGAAAATATTAAAGGATCGAGGAGTGGAGTTAATTCCTGCGGAATATGGTGAATTAGCTTCTGGTCTGGTAGGAGAGGGGCGTCTGGCTGAGCCTGAGACTATACACGCATTTATTGAAGAGCGATTGAATCAGGCAAAGGAGTTTGATGGTTCGAGGGTTCTGATTACTGCGGGGCCTACTTATGAGCATATTGATCCTGTTCGCTTTATCGGCAATCATTCATCTGGCAAGATGGGCGTGGCTATTGCTAGGGAATTTGCGCATAGAGGTGCTATAGTAGAATTGGTGCTTGGCCCAACTAGTTTGGAACTTGACGAGGCCAATATTAATATACACGGGGTAGTTTCTGCAGCTGAAATGTTTGAAAAAGCGAAAAGCCTGCATGCTAGTGCTGATATAGTCATATTTAGTGCTGCGGTGGCAGATTATAAGCCAAAGTCAGTTGAATCGGAAAAGATTAAGAAGGCGGAGGCTGAAATGGATATTCAATTGGAAAAAACTGTTGATATAGCTGCACAATTGGGAGCCTTAAAGGGTAGTCATCAACTACATGTAGGATTTGCCTTGGAGACCAGTAAAGGATACGATCAGGCAGTAGATAAATTGAAACGTAAGCATTTTGATATGGTGGTTTTAAATTCCTTACAGGACAAGGGAGCTGGATTTAACCACGATACCAATAAGGTTTCCTTTATATTTAAGGACAATAAGAAACAAGATTTTAAGTTAAAAAATAAGGTAGAGGTCGCTAGCGATTTGGCCGATGCCATTTTTAGCATTAAAACGCGCAAATAAAATAAAATATGGTTCGCTTTGGGTACATGCTGTTATTCTTGTTGACATCCAATTTTGTATTTGGTCAAGAATTCATTGCAACGGTCAATATTAATACGCCTAGACTACAAAAGGCAGATCCTTCTTTGTTTGTGAATTTAGAGAGAAGTGTCGAAGCTTTTTTTAACGATATGGTTTGGACTGAGTATACCTATGCTCCGGAAGAGCGGATCAATTTGACCATTAATCTGAATATTAATGAAGAGGTGACAAATACCTCCTTTAAAGGTGAGATGCAAATTCAGGCGACTAGACCGACGTACAATAGTAACTATGAGACGGTATTATTGTCGCATAATGATAGAGACGTTGTATTCAATTATGATTTAAATCAACCGCTTCAATTCACTGAATTTGGTTTCGGAGATAATCTTTCTCAGATTTTGGGCTTTTATGTGTATTACATTTTAGGGCTAGATGGGGATAGTTTTTCCTTGAATGGAGGGGACTTGTATTATCAGAAAGCTCAGGATGTGATTAACTCCAGTGGTCCAGATATTAGTGAAGCCTTCCCGGGTTGGGCACCTACAGGATCTGCTCAAAGGAATAGAAGTCGCTATTGGATGGCGGAGAATATTTTGTCTCCACGGATTAAGAATTACAGACAGGCGTATTATGACTATCATAGGCAAGCATTAGATATCATGTATAATAATCCTGACGCTGCTAAATCCATTTTGATCAATGCTTTAACAGAAATCAGGGTAGTGGCGCAATCCTATCCTAATTGTATGTTACTTCAAATGTTCTCCTCTGCTAAATCGAATGAATTGATTGAGATTTTTAGTCTGGCGGAATTGGAGCAAAAGCGAGAATTTATTCGATTAATGTCTAAAATTGATCCGGTTAATTCATCAAAATATCGCTCTATCAATAGCATCAAATAGAGTTCAATTATGGTTAGATCCAAATCTCTTATACTCATTGTCCTGTTTTTTCCAATAGTGCTTGGAGCCCAAGCTTTTGATTTTGATGTGGTGCACAGCAGTCAGAAGAAACTGAAAATGGGTCAGCAGTTTGGAGATGTCATACATGAGCATCCTCAGTATATATACACCATTACTAGGCGATCAATTAATGGAATTTTAGAAGAGAAAGAGATTGAGCTTGAAGTATTTGATAAGGAGCTCAAGCGGGTTCGATCTAAGAGCTTAAGTTTAGAGTACAAGGGTAATATCGTTCAATATGAGCGATTATTACTTATGGGCGATAAGCTCTATTTGTTTACTTCCTATTTTAATACGTCCAAGAAGGTTAATTTTTTATTTGCTGAGGTTTATGACGCCAATTCATTAAAGCGGCTTAAACGGATGGAAATTGTTGGTCAATTCGAAAGTGTAAATCGCTTTGAAAGTGGCCTGATTGGCTTCAAGAAATCCTTTGACAAATCCAAGTTATTGGTGTATTGCCAACTGGCTTCGAAGAAAGAAGACCCTGAACGCGTATATGCATTAGTATTTGGGGAGGATATGGAAGTAGAATGGGAACGTGTTTTGGAATTGGGTATTGAAGATAGGGATATCAATATTTTTGATTATGAAGTTTCTACTAATGGGGATGTATTCTTGTTAGGCTTGACAAAGGATATTAATGGAAAGGATACGGGGAAGTTTATGTTATCCAGTTTTACGAATCAGGGAACAGAGAAACACGAGTACAAACTATCTTTTCAGGACAAAATCATTTCTGATGTTCGCTTCAAAGTAAATAATACTGGAGAGCTGTTGATTGCAGGTTTATATGGACTATCTAGTAGGAAGAAAATTAAAGGAACAGTGTTTTTCAGGATTGATCCCACCTCCAAGAAAATTTTAGCTTCGAAGACGGCTGAAATTAATGAGGACGTTTTATTAGAGGCAAGCAATATTCGAAGTCAAAAGCGAAAGGAGAAATACTTAAATGATGACAGTCGCTTAGATCGATTAGAACTAGATAATTTTGTAGTTCGGGAATTGATTCCTAGATCTGACGGCGGTCTCTTAATGATGGTAGAGCGATTCTATGTTAGAGAATATAGAAGTATGAATACGGGCTTTTATAATGGAGTTCGGAATAATGGCACGGTAAGCTATTCCTATCACTATGAAGAAATCATTGTATTTAATATTCGCCCAGATGGCTCTTTGGATTGGTCGACAATGATTCCGAAGTATCAGTCTAGTATAAATGATGGAGGATTTTATTTAGGTTATACTTATTTAGTTAGTCCTAAAGGAATCTTCTTTGTGTTCAATGATATGGGTAATACTCGACGTAGTATTGAAGATGGATTTTCTTTTAGGAATGATTTTAGTACGCCTGTTATTTGGCGATTGGGTCAAGATGGTTCCATAGATAAACGGGAATTAAGCGTATTGAATAATGGTATAAAGATTGTTCCGCGATTTACCAAACAGGTAGGTAGTAGTAAGTGGTTTGTATATCAAGGTAGAAAAGGAAA
>CAXQNQ010000118.1:0-4986 GCA_964225135.1 Mesoflavibacter profundi | reverse complement strand
CTTTGTTAAAATAAATTTGTGTACCAAATTGCATAGAAAATAATAATGTTATACCCTTACTTAATCTACTTTGATTAATCAAAATAACTACATCCTCTCCCCTGTTCATATGTTTCAATGATAGTCCACCATAAAAAGTCCTAGAGGAAAATAAAATACCAGATGAGAGGTCAATATAATTTGCCTGCAAACTCTCGGGTCTTTCTTCAGCTGATAAATCAACACCTACCGTCTCTCCAGTTATAGGATCTATTTGATCTAAGAAAACAAATTTATCCCAATCATAATATTTTTGACCTAAACCTACTTCAGTTCCAAATCGCACTGTCCAATCATTACGCATATTCAGTTGATAGGAATACATCCCTTTAATTTCTGTAGTAGAAATAAATCCTTCTCCTTGCACATCAGACAATACATATAATCCTAAACCACTTTTAGCTGATCTAAAGTAAGTATCAAATGTTGCGGAGTAAGTTTCATATGCACTCCAGCCCGGCCATTGATTTCTATACTGTAAGCCTACCCTTGGCGCACCTACACTACCTGTAAAAGCAGGATTCAATAAGGTAGGTGAAGCATAAAACTGAGTATATACAGGATCCTGTCCATAAGATTGGATAGAAAAAATTAATGCAATAAATATGTAGCGCAGTATTCTATACATTGTATTATCTTTTAACAGGGATATCCCATACCTTTATCAATATATAAATGATGTACAAATAAAAATATTCCTTAAAGCTTTAATTTTAAATATTGTAAAATTTAGGCAAGCACATTGTTAAATACAATGCTTTCAAACTATACGGTACTCATACTCGTTTTGTTTTCAATTTTACTCGCGTCAGATAATACTACAATCTTAAGGATGAAAAAGTTATTAGCCTCTCTATTTTTATTAAGTACCATTTCCTTTTTGGGCCTGGAATCCAACGCACTTATCGGCCAAGTGATTTTGAATCAAAACATCCAACTAGATTGGACTTTAGAAAACATAAATCTCCTAGAATCGAGTGAGGCAGTTTATCAAATTAACAATGGTACCCTTCATGAAGACTTACCCGAATTACCTTTCCTTCATTACATTATTCCTGTTAATGGCCCTGGAAAACTTAGCTATGAGCTAGTGGTTAATGAAACAAAGCGCCTCGATGAAATAGAACTATCTAGTTCTTCTATTTTACAAAATGATTTTAATGTAAAGTCAGAAGTCCAAAAAAATGGCAATCAGTATTTTGCACTGATTGAAGTATTACCTGCCAAATTAACCAATAGTGGTATTCAAGGTATAAAGACAGGACAATTAACTATTAATTACCAAGCTCAAGAGGAAATCATTCTAAGGAATCCCCCAACAGAAGTTTCCAAGCTGGCAACAGGAACATTTTATAAGATTGCCGTTCAAAAATCTGGTGTATTCAAAATATCTGCTGCATTCATTAGTTCAGAATTAGGGATTTCATTGAGCTCGATTAATCCTTCTAAAATTAAGCTACACGGTCATGGTGGTGGTCGACTACCTATATTAGCCGGAAGCTATGACAAAGACGATTTACCTGAAATTCCCATTACCATAATAGGTGATGGAGATAACAGCTTCGACACCAATGATTATATCCTATTTTATGGTGAAGGAGCTAATAACTGGACCTATAATGAGATATTCCAGGAGCTTAAATTTAATCAAAATACATATGCAACTGAGAATTATTACTTCCTTTCCTTTGATGATGGATCAGATGGATTGAGAATAACACAAGCCCCAGAAATCTCAGGTGAAGCTGACATTAACACATATAATCAAGTCAAACGAATTGAACCGGAAACTTATAACATTTTAGAGTATGTAAGTCTGAATCAAGGTTCGGGTCAACAGTGGTTTGGGGATCTATTCAAAAACCTTAGATCCAAAACCTACTCCATCAATATGCCTAACTTGATTACAACAGAACCCATAGAGTTTTCTGGAGGATTTGCATCTAGAGCAGCTACTTCTGGCTCTACCTTTGAAGTCACTATAAATGGACAAACTGCCAGCACCACAGCATTTGCAGGGACGTCTTTTTCTAACTCTAATGCTGTAGGAGCACATTATAAATACATAAATTCAACGTTCTCCGTTAATCAGTCTGCATTTGATGTGTTGGTTGATTATCCAAATTTCCCAAATTCGGAAGGTTGGTTAGATTATTTGGAATTCAGTGCTTTGTCTAATCTGATTAAAGGAGATGGACAACTAACTTTCCAGTCTTATGATGCACAGAATTACAATAGTGTGAATTATAAAATCCAAAGTTCAGGATCCATGATCGTATGGGATATTACCGATAATATATTTCCCATAAGCCAAACGATCAATACAACAGGCAACACGCATTCCTTTGGAAGTAATACAAATACTTTCAAGCGCTTTATTTCATTCAATACTACAGAGGCTTTTGAGGATATTACTTATAAAGGAACTGTCACGAATCAAAACTTGCATGGACTAGCTCCTGTAGATATGGTTATAATTTGCCCAGAGGTGTTTTTGGCTCAAGCTAATAAACTAGCTGATCATAGGTCTTCTGGAGATGGAATGAGCATTAGCATTATTCAGCCCAATCAAATCTATAATGAATACTCTTCGGGTAGACAAGATGCCGCAGCTATTCGAAACTTTTTAAAACACCTGTATGAAAAAGATCCTGAGAAGCTAAAGTATGTCTTGTTATTTGGAGATGGAACCTTCGACAATAGAAATATTTTAGGTTTGGGTAATAATTATGTACCTACCTATGAAACAGAGGAATCCTTACGACCCATACACTCCTACCCAACGGATGACTTCTATGGATTATTGGACGATGGAGAAGGTATTGTCAATCAGAATGATCTACTCAATCTTAGAATAGGAAGACTTCCGGCTAAAACGATTGAAGAAGCCAATCAATTGGTTGATAAGATTATTCGCTATGACAATAAATCTATTAGCCAAGGGGATTGGAAGATTCGAACGGTATATGTAGCAGATGATGAAGATGGCATGAAACACACCCGAGATTGTGATTCCTTAGCCATGATTGGACAAGCTAAATATCCTTGGATGAATCAAGATAAAGTGTATATTGATGCTTTTGAGCAAGAATCAACATCCTTTGGAACAAGAGTACCAGAAGCGCGTTCTTCAATAAATAACAACTTATTTAGAGGAGCCTTAGCTGTTACCTATTTGGGGCATGGAGGTTCTATCGGATGGGCACAAGAACGGATACTTCAAATATCGGATATCCTTAGTTGGAATAATAAAAATAAATTACCCGTATTTCTTACCGCAACCTGTTCATTTTCGGGCTACGATGATCCCAACTTCACTTCTGGTGGTGAACAAACTATCCTAAACCCCAATGGTGGTGCTATTGCCATGTTTACCACAGTAAGAGCTGTGTATGCCAATGATAATTATGACTTATCAAGGGTAATAACAGATACACTATTTAGTATTGCTGACGGAGCACCGCTTCGTTTTGGTGATGCACTGATTGCTTCAAAAAATGCGCCACAGACAGATGCAAGTAATCATCGAAAATTTACGCTACTAGGTGACCCGAGTCAAGCTATAGCAGTTCCAGCTTATGAGGTGGTAACAACTGAAATAAATGGTAATCCTATTTTAAGTGGTACTATTGATACCCTTTCAGCACTAGAATTAGTAACTATTAAGGGTCAAATTCTAGATTTCAATGGCCAATTAGCTACTTCATTTAATGGTCAGCTTTATCCTAGTGTTTTTGATAAAAGAACCACTAATCAAACATTAGGTCAAGATTCAGGTTCTTCCGTTTACACCTACTCATTACAAAAGAATGTTATTTTCAAAGGCCTAGTCTCTATCACTAATGGGACTTTTGAATTTAGTTTTGTAGTCCCTAAGGATATTTCCTTTGAATTTGGACAAGGGAAAATCAGCTATTATGCCATTGAAGATAATGGGCAGCAGGAGGCCAAAGGATATAGTGAGGATATTATCATAGGTGGATCATCGGATAATGCTATACAAGATGATCAGGGTCCAATTGTTGAAGTATATATGAATTCAGAGGACTTTGTTTTTGGAGGCATTACTAGTTCTGAACCGTTGTTATATGTAAAGTTGGAAGATGATTATGGGATTAATGTTACTGGAAACAGTATAGGTCACGATTTAACGGGTACACTAGACGAACAAACACAATCTACCTTCTTATTAAATGATTATTATCAGTCCGAACTAGATGATTACCGATCTGGAACAATCAGATATCCTTTAACTAACATTAGTGAAGGTAGACATGAAATCAGAGTCAAAGCTTGGGATATAGCCAATAACTCTAGTGAAGGATATACGGAGTTTGTAGTCAGTAGTTCAGGTAAAATAGCCCTGGAGCAAGTCTTGAACTATCCCAATCCATTCTCTTCCAGCACCTGTTTCCAATTTGAGCATAATATGGAAGGACAAATTATTGATGTTAGCATTAATATATATACTATTGCAGGTCGATTAGTTAAAACTTTACATGAGCAAATTAATCCTGTAGGAAGTCGTTTAGGATTAGGAGACTGCATCCAATGGGATGGTACAGATGATTTTGGAGATCCACTAGCAACAGGTGTTTATGTGTACAAAATTAATGCAAGGACACTATCTGGGGGTACTGAAATTAAAGGAACCAGCGCATTTGAAAAACTAGTTATCATAAAATAACGCAATACACTGTTAGCCAATCAAATAAATCACAAACATTTATATTGTTAGGACCTTTGCAGTTTCTTATAAGGTATTAACATATATTTCAGATACAAAAACTTGGACAACCTAAAACCTGAACGATACAGGCTTAGGAATTTATAACAATATCTTCTTAATTCGGCCTTAAGATTTTATCTTAGCGGCAAATCAATGATAAATACATGAAAAAGTATTTTTTTGGGACAGCTTTAATTATGTTCCTATTATCAATTACT
>CAXQNQ010000117.1:0-8749 GCA_964225135.1 Mesoflavibacter profundi | reverse complement strand
ATCGTTAGCCATAGAAGTAGCAAGCGCTTTATCCTTATCCTCAAAGCTCAATTCAATGGCATCGAACTTCGTTTTTTCAACTGCATACAGTTTTTCTAATCGTTCGTAAATCTTAAACTTAGCCTTGATATGCGTGCTGTCAATCTCATAATGCTCATACAAATTGTATTTAGCGATCAAAAAATCTTTCAGCTCATTAGATTTCGCTATGGTCATAATACGATCGACATCTTCATCTTCCCCATAATAATCCATAGACTCATTGGACTTACCAAATAAAGCCTCCGGACTAGCTAAATCTGGACTAGCTGCATAAAAAATAGTAGTGGACTTGAAATAATTAGGAAGCAACAAAGAAACTCCTGCTGTCAAGACAGCAACTGCAAAAGAAACACCAATGATTTGCTTTCTCCATCTGTAAACAGCCCCAACAACACCTAATAAACTATCTTTTTGCTCCATGGTCATTTTTATGATTCCTAATCTAAAAATACAAAAGTAGAATATTTTATTTGATTAACATATCTGATGGGGCCTTACTCACCTTCTTTTTCCTTTAACACTTGAATCAGCTCCTTTATTGGGAATAAGCCCAATATTAATGCAGCTAATCCTCCGATCAAAAGACAAACTAATGCTGCAGGCAGAATGCCTGTAACAGGATAATACCTTTGTCCCCATAAAACATAGACCAACATAACCCCAATTAACCCTAAAATCCTCAAAGTCAATTCTTTATGGTTAACTAATTTCAATCGACTTACCCAAATAAATTCAACCAAAAAAACTAAGCTCTGCGTAATTAAAGTGGCTTGGGCAGCACCCAAAGCACCTCTTTTCGGTATCCACAGCAGGTTTAAGCTAACATTCAATATTAAGGAAATCAAGAACACACTATTCAACTGCTTTAGGCGATCTGAAGCTACCAAATAGGTTCCAAAAATATATCCACCACTCATCATCACTAATGAACCCATTAAATAGGGAGTAACAGCAGCCTGAGCCTCCGTAACATTCAAACTTGGATACATTAAATCTAATAAAGGAAAGGCCACTAAACTCACTGTAACCGCTAAAGGAATACTGATTCCGAGTAGTATTTTCCCAGATAATTGAAGTAATCCTTTTACAGGAGTTCCTTGAGCATGCATCCGAGAAAACATAGGCAGCAGCAGACCTGCAAATAAAAATCCAATCATGTTTAATACATCTAACAACCGGTAACTCATTCCATATACCCCACCTTCTCCACTTCCCTGAAGCATCCGTTCTAACATCACTTGATCTAACCTAGAATATAAGGCCATCATCAATACCGCTAAGGCATATGGTAAACTCTCTTTAAACTGATCCCTAAATAAAGAAAGATTTATTCGATAATTCAATCGTACCAAATGAGGCTTTAACAATAAAAAACCGATTACAACAGAGCCAGACATACTTATAATCTGGGCTCGAATAAACCAACTCAAGTCAAATTCAGTCAACCAAGAACTAAATAAGAAAACGCTCAGTATTATGATTAATAATGACCGATCAACTGCGGATAATAAACTATCGGTCTTATAATACCCAAGCCCCGCTAAATTAGCCCTCAGAAATTGAAGTCCACCAGATAAAAATTGAACGAAACCTAAGCCTACCAACAACTTCCATGCGGAAAACTCATAGCCTATAAAGAAGGATGCAAGTGTCAGAATACTAAAATACACTAAGCCTAAAACTAGTTTGAACGCCAGCAGATTAGTGAATAAATCGTTGATTTGACCTCGATCTGCTGATACTTTTTTAGCCGTGTAACTCTGAATGCCCAAATCATTAATGATCTGAAAAATGACAGCTATGCTAAATAAACTCAGATAAAGCTCAAAAGAAGTGTTTCCCAATCGATCATGTACTGCACGCTCTAAGCCAAAAACATAAACCGGCTTGATGACCAGGTTTAGGCCTAATAGAATGCCAACATTAATCAAAAAGGATTTCTTCATACTTATCGTCCCTTGTGAACCAACAAGACAGATATGTCAGATGGTGAAATTCCGGAGATCCGGCTTGCCTGACCGATAGAGAGTGGCCTAACTCGTTTAAGTTTCTCGCGAGCCTCAGCAGATAGCGAAACCAGTGCATCATAATCCTCATTCTCCCTTAGAGCAACCGACTCTAAGCGAATCATTTTGTCCACCAATTCCTGTTCTTTCTTGATATAACCCGCGTACTTCATCCCCACTTCCGTATATTCTAAAGTAGGTTTATCGTACTTAGTCAAAAATGCATTAACCTCAGGATCTACTTCAGCCAACACCCCCATATTCAATTTTGGTCGAAGCAATACGGACAATAGTTTAACTTTTTGCTTAATTGGACTATCACCTATCGCTTCCAACTTTTCGTTCAATACTGCTGGTTCAATGCTTGTATTCTCAAAAAACTTTGTAATGGCACGTTCAGATTCTAACTTTTCATGCACCTTAGCCATTCTATCCTCCATACCTCGCATTCCTAGTTTATGGGCTAAAGGCGTCAATCGTATGTCGGCGTTATCCTGTCTAAGTAAAATTCGATATTCGGCTCTGGAAGTGAACATTCTATACGGCTCTTTAGTACCCTTATTCACTAAATCGTCAATCAAAACACCTATATAACCCTCCGATCTTTTAATAATAAAAGGATCTTCTTCTACTATCTTAAGATGCGCATTGATTCCTGCAACTAAACCTTGTCCTCCTGCCTCTTCATAACCTGTAGTTCCATTCACCTGACCGGCAAAGAATAAGTTTTTAACCAACTTCGTTTCTAAGCTTGGCTTGAGTTGTGTCGGTTGAAAAAAGTCATACTCAATGGCATATCCAGGTCTAAACATCTTTGCCTCTTCAAAACCCGGAATAAGGCGCAAAGCCTTGTACTGGATATCTTCTGGTAAAGAAGAAGAGAATCCGTTTACATAGAGCTCACAAGTATTCCATCCCTCTGGTTCTACAAAAAGCTGATGCCTGTCTTTATCAGAAAAACGATTGATTTTATCTTCAATTGAAGGACAATAGCGTGGGCCTAATGATTGGATCGTTCCGTTAAACATTGGTGAACGGTCAAAGCCTGTTTTGAGCATCTCATGCACCTTGTCATTCGTATAAGTTATATGACAAGGAATCTGTTTTTCAGGAACCTTAGAAGCAGTAAAGGAAAAACGTCCTTCAACATCTGTATCACCATGTTGAACCTCCATTTTAGACCAATCAACTGTACGCCCATCGACTCTTGGTGGTGTTCCTGTCTTCATTCGACCAGCTTCAAAACCTAATTCAACCAATTGAGCAGTCAATCCGGTCGCTGCACGCTCACCCGCTCGGCCACCTCCAAATTGCTTCTCACCAATATGAATCAATCCATTTAAGAAGGTACCATTGGTTAATATGACGGTCTTTCCTGGTATCTCTAAACCAATACTGGTATGAACACCCTTGACAACACCATCCACTACTTTTAACCCAATGATCATTTCTTGCCAAAAGTCAATATTAGGATGTTCTTCTAGTTTTTTACGCCATAGGGCAGCAAACTGATGCCTATCTGATTGAGCCCTTGGACTCCACATAGCAGGACCTTTAGACCTATTCAACATCCTAAACTGAACTCTAGTCTCGTCCGTAATGATTCCGGAATACCCACCTAAGGCATCTATTTCTCGCACAATTTGACCCTTAGCCACTCCACCCATAGCAGGATTACACGACATTTGTGCAATCGTTTGCATGTTCATTGTCGCCAACATCACCTTGGAACCCATATTGGCAGCAGCAACAGCTGCTTCGCATCCAGCGTGTCCCGCTCCAACCACAATTACATCGTACTTAGGAAACATATCCAAAAAATTTTGCTCAAAAATACAAAATAATCCCTTTTACTGCTTGACAGTTGACGGAAAAGGAACAGCAATAAGTCAAAACTATGTTCTTAAAGTGTTAATTTTACTATACTCCTAAGAAATAATAGTCTAAATATGAGCCGACAACTTCTCGAAACTGATCAAAAGGCACTGGAAGTCAACCTAAACGATTCAATTTATGGAACTTTTGCAGAGATTGGAGCTGGTCAAGAAGTAGCCAGGCACTTTTTCCAAGTAGGAGCTGCTGCTGGGACTATTGCCAAAACCATGTCAGCATACGATAAGCTAGTTTCGGATGATATATATGGTCTTGAGCAAAGTGGCCGCTACGTTTGTGAATCTAGAATTTATAAAATGCTAGATCATGAATATACACTTATGACAGATCGGCTTCGTAAACATAGACCAGATACAAGATTTTTTGTCTTTGCCAACTCTATAGCCGCACTCAATTACACCCGAACCATTAAAGGAAATGGCTGGATGGGTGTGCGCTTCCAACTCGATCCGGATAAAGAACCGAATGACCTTGTACTTCATGTAAAAATGAAAGACAAGGACAATACCCTTCAGCAACAAGCCATCGGTATTTTAGGCGTTAACATGATTTATGGCTGTTATAAATACTATAAAGAGCCTGAATCACTATTACAATCATTGATAGATGGATTACACGGCCGAATAGAAATTGACATGGTACGTTTAACGGGACCAGAGTTTAGCGATTTAGACAATAGATTATTGGCTTTATATCTTATCCGTAATAAAATTTGTAAGGTAACTATGTTCGGTCCCAACAAGGAACCTGTCCACGGTTCAGAATTTTTATACCGAAAAAATCCATTGCTGGTAAGGGGTAGTTTTAGACCAATAACTAAGGTCAATTGGAATATGATTCAAAGTGGAATCAAACAATTCAGTGCAAACTTAGAACATCCAGATAGATTACTTCAATTAAGTGAGATTACACTTGAAAACCTAAATCGGGCCACAGAACTAGATGAAATAGATGAGACTGATTTTCTACACAGAGCAGAATTATTGGCTGAGTTAGGACAAACCGTGGTACTGACCCAATTAGAAGACCAAACAGAACTCATCAAATACCTCAAAGATTTTAAAGTAGGGCAAGTCGGACTTGTTATCGGAGTCCGAGACCTAATGGGAATTGTGCAAAGCAAGTTTAACAAAGAAAAATCTGGTAACCATTTAGAAACTTTCGGTAAACTCTTTAAAGGCAATGCCACCTTCTATGTATATCCTTCCTATAAAGAGGGTAGCACTGAAATACAAACAACAGACAATATGCCTGTCCCAGATGACATTACCTTTTTATTCAAATACCTAAAGAGTATTGGCCAAATCATAGATATTCAAGATTTTGATCCAGATATATTGTATATCTTTTCTTGGAGAGTTTTACAGAAAATCAAAGGGGATGAAGCAGGCTGGGAGGACGAAGTTCCAAAACCAATTGCCGCCCTTATTAAAAAGGAAAAACTATTTGGCTACCCCATTAAACATATTGAATTTAAATACTAATGTTTATGCGAACTATATACACACTTAGTTTTATTGCTTTAACCATAGCATGCACACCGAACCAAAACCAAGAAGAAAAGCAAGTTGTATCCGTCAATCAAGTGGAAGCTAGTACCGCAGATAGTACTAAAGCAACTTATCTAAATAAAGACTACTTAATGGGTAAATTTGACCCAAGTAACCACCAAGACTTCTCTAAAATAGCTAGTCAGTACACAGAGAAAGCCGAGATTTACATGCGTAAAGATGCCTACGAGGCCTTTGTACAAATGGCTGAACACGCCAAAAAAGATGGGATTACCTTTGAGATTGTATCGGCTACTAGGCCTTTCCAATATCAAAAAGGTATTTGGGAGCGAAAATGGAACGGGCAAACCAAAGTTTCTGGTCAAGATCTTTCGCAAACCATGCCAGGTTTTCACCATAGAGCGATGAAAATATTGGAATACAGCTCTATGCCAGGAACATCAAGGCACCACTGGGGGACAGATATCGATTTAAATCACTTAGAAAATGATTATTTCGAATCTGGTCAAGGCCTTAAAGAATATGAATGGCTCGAAGAGCACGCTGCTTCATATGGCTTCTGTCAAGTTTATAGTGAAAAAGGAGTAGATAGACCTCATGGATATAACCTTGAAAAATGGCATTGGTCTTATTTGCCAGTGGCAGGTAAATTAACTGAATTTGCAAGGACAAACATGAACAATTCTGATATCTTTGGATTCGATGGAGATAGCACTACTGACTCTATCGATATTCTTCAAAAATATATTCTAGGAATCAATCCAAATTGTAATTAATTATGGCATTTACAGAATCTAATATGATAGAATTGGGCACATTAGCCCCAGATTTTAATCTTCCCGATACCGTTTCAGGCAAAACAGTTGCCTATATGGATATACAAGGTCCTAAAGGTACCTTAGTTATTTTCCTGTGCAACCATTGTCCGTATGTGATTCATGTAAATGAAGAATTAGTGCGGCTTTGCAATGACTTTGAACAAATGGGAATAAGTTCAGTAGGTATCTCCTCCAATGATGTAGATAACTATCCAGATGACGCTCCAGATAAAATGAAAATCCATGCTGAGCAAGTAGGCTATCCTTTTCCATACCTCTATGATGAGGATCAAAGTGTTGCCAAAGCTTACGATGCCGCATGTACGCCTGATTTCTACCTCTTCGATGAAAATCAAACCTTATACTACAGAGGCCGATTAGATGATTCCAGACCTAATAGTGGAAAACCATTAACGGGAGCTGACTTAAGAGCTGCTGCAAAGGCTATGCTTATTGGAGATCCTGCCCCAAGTAAACATTTTCCTTCTGGAGGCTGTAACATCAAATGGAAGAAATAAAAAAAACCGAGTCTAGGCTCGGTTTTTTATTTATAATAGTCTTTATAGAAATCTGGTAAATGCCGCAGTGCTGCCAACTCCCTATGTTTGGTCTTAATCTCAGCTGCAGGAGAACCAAAGTATGTAAGTCCGCCAGCCAAATCTTTTGAAACGCCGCTTTTTGCTGCAATGATAGCTCCTTTTCCAATCCTTAGATTTTGGGCTACACCAACCTGGCCAAAAAGCACTACATAATCCTCCAAAATAGTCTTTCCACCTATACCAACTTGACCCGCAATCAGGCAATGTTTTCCTATAACTACTCCATGCCCTAAATGAACTTGCGAATCTAATTTACTTCCTTCCCCAATAACAGTATCTCCAGAAACGCCACGATTGATGGTGCAATTTGCGCCAATAACCACTTTGTCCTCAATCACCACGCGACCTATAGAATGCCATTTGGTATACTTCTTTGCACGTTTGTGAAAGTAAAAAGCGTCCGTTCCTATAGTTGTACCTGCATGGATCTCCACCCCATCACCGATTACTGTATCGTTTCCTATATAAGAGTTGGCTTGTATATAAGTATCTCTTCCAATAGTCACATTGTAGCCGATTACCACATTAGGCTCAATAATAGCTGTTGGATGAATCTGAGCATCTTCCGCCTGTTCCCTGTCTAATACCCGCTTAGGTTGAAACTTTTTAGCGAGTTTATTATAAACATTAAAAGGGGATTTATGAATCAATAAGGCCTTTCCCCTAGGACATTTGACATCCTCATTGATAATAATAACGGAGGCAGCGGAATCCAAAGAGCGTTGAAAATACTTATGATTATCCACAAAGGTCAAATCGCCTTTCTCTACTTTGTGAATTTCATTCATACCAAGGACATTCAAATCCTTACGCCCTTTTAGTTCGGCACCTATTAGTTTAGCTATTTCCTCAACAGAAATCTTTTGCTTGAATTTCATATATTATGCATTAGCGTATGTAAATTATAAAATAAGCTTCAATGCACACGGGAGTCATTCGATTTTTTTTACCGAAAAAAGGTTTTGGCTATGTTATCAAAGATAATAGCCTAGAAGAATACTTCCTACCTGGGAAAAATCTTCGAAATATCCACTTGAAAAAAGGTGATAAAATCTCTTTCGAGCTGGAAAAAAAGAACAATCAAATTATTGCAACAAAGGTGCAATTGATTGATAATAAGGCAATTAATTAGTAAAATTTTGTGCACATTTTACCCATCCAAACAGAAATAAAATTTCTTTATTGCAAATTGGTTGCAATAAAGAAATTAATGTGCTTCTAGCCAATTTGCACCGTAATCCATCCCAACCAAAATAGGCACTTTTAGGCCAGGTATAGCTTCTTTCATGCAGGTCTCAATCTTAGGCATAAGTTCCTCTAATTCAGCCTTCGGAACATCAAATACTAATTCATCATGCACTTGCATGATCATTTTGGAATCGTAATTGCCTTCCTCTAGGACTTGATGCACCTTGATCATAGCTAGTTTGATCATATCTGCTGCTGAACCTTGGATAGGTGAATTAATAGCGTTCCGTTCCTCCCCCGAACGAACAAAAGCATTGTTGGAATTAATATTCCTCAAATACCTTCTCCTTCCCATTACAGTTTCTACATATCCTTTCTCTCTTGCAGACTCAACAATATTAGTCATGTATGCTTTTAGGCCTGGGTACTCTTGGTAGTAACTCTCAATGATCTTTTTAGCTTCAGATCTTGGTATGTCTAATTGTCCCGCTAAATTGGTGGCTCCAGCGCCATAGGTGATACTAAAGTTTACAGTTTTAGCTCTGTAGCGTTGTTCTTTATTCACTTCCTCATAAGGCACTCCAAATACTTTAGCTGCTGTAGCTCTATGAATATCTTGCCCTTGAATAAAGGCATCCAACATCCCTTTTTCATCGGCAATTTCAGCAATTAGGCGAAGCTCAATTTGAGAA
>CAXQNQ010000116.1:0-4824 GCA_964225135.1 Mesoflavibacter profundi | reverse complement strand
GATAGAGAAAGATACCAAACGGTATATGCAAAGAATCCTGGGGCAGTTGCTGCACCTACGGCTGGTCTTCACTTTAGTAGAGAGTTGTTGAAAAGATTTGAGCTTAAAGGAATCCATAGAGCAGAGGTCACCTTGCATGTTGGATTGGGAACATTCCGAGGTATTGAAGTGGAGGATTTATCCAAGCATAAAATGGATGCTGAATATTACCAAATTACAGATGAAGCATCTGATTTGGTAAACACAGCTATCAAAAATAAAAAGAGAATCTGCGGAGTAGGTACAACTTCCATGAGAACGATTGAATCTGCCGTATCGGCTAATGGAACACTCAAAACCTCAGAAGGATGGACGAACTTATTCATTTATCCGCCTTATGATTTTGAGATTCCTAATGCTATGATCACCAACTTCCACTTACCTAAGTCTAGTTTGATTATTATGACTGCTGCCTTTGGTGGTACGGAATTAATTATGGAAGCATATCAACAAGCAGTAAAGGAAGAATACAGATTCTATAGTTACGGAGATGCCATGTTGATTCTATAAAATAAGGTCAGTGAATAGCTATTCCTTATTAGAATTACAGCAATTCGTAAAAAGAATAATTGCACTCAACTTTGACCAAGCTGTTTGGTTAAAAGCTGAAATAGGACAGGCCTCTCAATCGAGAGGTCATTTTTATCTAAACCTGGTTCAAAAAGACGAAGATTCTGATCAGATTATTGCAGAAACAAGGGCGCAAATTTGGAAGAGCACTGCTGCTGAAATCCAAAAAGAACTTGGCCCCAAACTACCTCTATCTGATTTAATCCAAACAGGCAATGATATAGAAATTCAGGTTCAAGCTAATTATCATGAGCGCTACGGCTTTAGTTTGCAAATTTTGCAAGTCAATGCAGCCTTCAATCTAGGTCAATTAGCCAAACAACGGAACAATACCATCAATCAATTAGTGGAAGAAAAACTGATTGATAAAAACAAACAACTTCCACTACCCAAAGTCATCCAACATATTGCGGTATTAAGTGCCGAACAGGCTGCTGGATATGCAGATTTTAAAGCTCAATTGAAAAACAACCTGCATAATTACAGATTCCAGATTGACTTTTATCCTATTGCCGTGCAAGGCAAACAAGTAAGTGGTGATGTATTAGAGCGATTACAACAAATTCAAAATATGTTGATTCGCCCTGATTTAATTATTATTCTTCGAGGTGGTGGATCTAAGCTAGATCTGATGGCTTTTGATGCTTTTGATGTTTGTAAAGCAGTTGCTGAGTGCCCCATACCTGTGCTATCGGCTATAGGGCATGAAACCGATGAATCTGTATTAGATTTAGTTGCTAATCAAAACACCAAGACGCCAACAGCAGCTGCAGATTTCTTGGTAGAGCGGGCATTAATTTTTGAATCAGAGTGTATTGCTGTAATGCAAGAGATTCTGCGCAAAATAGATGCTGCCATTCAAGTCAAAACTCTTGAGCAAAACAGTCTTTTTGAGCAAATCAAATACAAGGCTATTCAAAGTATTCAGACTAGAAATCAGGCATTAATTACTATAAAACACCAAATAGAAAGTGCTTTTCAAAACCAAGTCATTCAAAAGCGAATAGCACTTCAAAAACTACATATTCAACTGCAATTACAGGATCCAGAACAAAGCTTAAATAAAGGCTATGCCTTTCTGACAAAAGAGAATGGCCAATTTATACGATCCATTCAACAGACAAGCTCTGGAGACACCATACATATCCATCTAAAAGATGGTCAAATACATTCAACTGTCACAAAAATCAAAAAATCATGAGTAAGACCATAAGCTATGAGGATGCGCTGAAAGAACTTAAAGAGATATTAGATCAGGTTCAAGATCCAAATACTCCTTTAGCATTACTGCAGGAAAAGATGAAGCGGGCTAAGGAACTGATGGCCCTTTGTGAACAAAAATTGCGTGCCATAGAAGAAAGTATGGAATAAAAAAAGGTGTAGCTGCAAGAGCTACACCTTTTTTTTATGCTAACAGAAAGTTTATTGAACAATCAACTTTTTAACCGCTGTACCCTCTGCCGTATTGATTCGAACAAAATAAACACCAGATGATAAGTTTTGTCCCACAGTCCAATTATTGCTTCCCATCTGTAGATTAAGTTGTGTAGACTCTATCACCTGACCAGACATAGATACTAAGTCTAATTGAGCAGTCATTGCTGTAGACATATTCATGTCTACTTGGACTGCCGTATTCGATGAAACAGGGTTTGGAAATACACTCCAATCCAAATCCAGGGTTCTATTATCTGTATTAGTACCAACACCAGTGGTGAAATTAGTAGTAAACGTCATAGTATTCGTACAAGTAACATAATCGTTGAATGGACGAATACGAACATAGTAAGCTTTGTTCGGCAATAAAAGATCTTGTCCTATCCACATAGAATTCCCGTTGACAATAGCTTTAAATTCAGTAGTCAAGAACAAGAAATTCTGCGAGATCTCCACCAATGAACGAGTTGCTCCTTCTGGCAGATTCCAATACATTTCGAAGTTATTGAAATAAGGTAATACTTCTCCACTTTCAGGAAATCCAAATGATCCTTCACCAGTAATTTCAGTAGCAATAGGCGTCCAATCAGTAGCCAATACATTTTCACGTATATCTAAATCTGCATTTACCAAAGCGAATTGTTCCGTAGAGAAATAATAATCATTAGCACACTCCAAGAAATACCCCATGTAATTGTTCTCATCTGGAGCAAGCAAGTCTCCATTAGGATCCATAGCACCCCCTGTATAATTACAGTTAGGCCATCCAAAGCCAAGGTTGTAATCTGCAGGCGTATCACACAAGAAATCTCCGGCTGTTTCACAATTAGACCCATCAACCAATTCAATTGATATTGAATTATTTGATGGAGAAGAAGATATACTTACTGGATTACCATGCTCATCTGCATCCCATGGATCAGCATCCCAACCATTATGTGGATGGTTTAAGCTAAGATAGTGGCCTAGCTCATGCGGAAAAGTCTCGCTAGAATAATTAACTTCTGAACCTCTGATCACTATCCAATCCTTTGAAGGATTATAGTGTCCTAAAGTTATGCCAAGACCACTTCCATTAGGAGTAGATGCATTTTTACCAATCAAAATATCAGCTGCATTTGGCCAAGCTCTTTTTGGATTAATAAAAAAGTCAACTGCACCTCCTACACCTGGGTCTTCATAGGTAATGTCATTATAAACGTACTCAAACCCATCGTAGATATAAAATTGAATGTTAGCCTCCGTATAAGATTCATTCAGTCGACAAAGCATGTCCAAAACATTTTCCTCTTTAGCCGCCATCACACTACCATCTGCCTTGCCACAGATAATAAAGTTTAAGGGAACATATCGCACTTCAGAATCTCTGTTATTGATATGTTTGTGGTACTCTTTTTTGTTGGCCAATGTACGTGCCATAAATGCTTCGTCAGCTATAAATCCACATGCCCCTCTTGTTTGTGCAAATGATTGAGTCGCAAAAGCTAAACAGATAGCTATTAATCCTATTTTTTTCATAAATCGTATGGTAATATTTTAATTCACTTAAAATGGTCAAAACTTACGAACCAATCCATTTTAAGAAATGTTGGTCAAAAATAGAGTTTAAAGAAAGTAAAGCCAAATTTATAGTGGTACAAAAGCTAAACAATGTAAAAAATTACGCAGGCCCAAATAAAATTTGGAAGCCTTTAAAAGCATACCTAAAGTCGGCTTTTATTTCATCAGCTAATTCGTTAAATTCGCCAAATAATTAATACTTCAAATAAACTTATCATAAAATATGGCAAAAGTAACCGTTGTAGGTGCAGGGAACGTAGGTGCTACTTGTGCAAACGTTTTGGCACACAAGGATATTGTAAAGGAAGTTGTACTTCTGGACATCAAAGGAGATATGGCCAAGGGTAAAGCCCTAGATACTTGGCAACAAGCACCCATTGACTATTACAGCACAACAGTGACTGGTACTGATGATTATGCTGATACTGCTGGTTCTGATATTGTAGTAATTACAGCAGGTATTCCTCGTCGTCCTGGTATGAGCCGTGATGATTTAATTTCTACCAATGCTAAAATCGTTAAAACGGTTACGGAGAACATCGTTAAACACTCAGCAAACCCTATCATTATCGTAGTATCTAATCCGTTAGATGTTATGACACTTGCAGCTTTTGAAGCTTCAGGTTTAGATAAGAGTAGAGTATTTGGTATGGCTGGTATCTTAGATACTGCGAGATACCGTGCATTTCTTGCAACTGCATTAGATGTTTCACCAAAGGAAATTCAAGCTGTATTGATGGGTGGACATGGAGACACTATGGTACCACTTCCAAGATACACAACTGTAGCGGGTATCCCTGTTACTGAATTGATTGACGATGCTACTTTAGACGCGATTGTGGAGCGTACTAAAAAAGGTGGTGGTGAATTGGTTCAATTAATGGGAACATCCGCGTGGTATGCTCCAGGTGCAGCAGCTGCTCAAATGGTAGAAGCTATCGTTAAGGATGAAAATAGAATTTTCCCTTGTTGTGCCCTTTTAGAAGGCGAATATGGTCTGAATGATATCTTCTTAGGTGTTCCAGTAAAACTTGGAAAGAATGGTATCAATGAGATGATCGAACTTAAATTAAACGAGGCCGAAATGGAACTGTTGAACAATTCAGCTAACCATGTAAGCTCTGTTATAGAGGTATTCAAAGGCATGGAAATTTAATTTCGCTTTTGACAAAATATATTTAAGCCATTGACTATTTTTAGCCAATGGCTTAATTTTTT
>CAXQNQ010000115.1:0-5236 GCA_964225135.1 Mesoflavibacter profundi | reverse complement strand
GTGTGCTCTTCCGATCTGCCAATTCCATAGCTTGATCTTCCGGTAATGCTTCGACAAATGCCCAAGCTGCTCGCTCTGCCATGGTTTTGGATTTGATATAAGCACTCATCTTATGGGAATGCTCATCTGTCCAAGAATGTTGATCGAGTTTCTTCACGCCTTTAGCTTCTCCTATCATGGCAACCATAGAAGAAGTCAATACCACCTTAGATACTCCGGCTGCATGCGCTGTTTGGAGTACAAGCAGGGTGCCATCTACTGCAGGCTTGATTAATTCGTTGGGATCTTTAGGTTCTTTGACTACGTAAGGGGAGGCGACATGCAAAACATAGTCTATGCCTTGCATCGCATCGGCCCATCCATTTTTGGATAAAAGGTCTAATTGCACAAAACTTAGATTCGTGGTGTCTTTTCCAGCGGCTTGTAAGCCTTGTAGCACTTGCTCTTTTTTCTGTATGTTTCTAAGGGTACCTTTTACGGTATAGCCTTTATCTAGGAGCGCTGCAGCACAGTGTTGTCCTACAAAACCAGTAATTCCGGTAACTAATACTTGTTTTTTCATCTTTTAAGATAATTGTACTTTTAATTTGCAAGTGAATTTAATAATTATTACTTTTGAAATGCAAGTATATAATTGTTTTTAACTCTTTTTAAGAATAAATACCTGTCCATCATGACTAAAAAAGCTTTTCGATCGGATTGTCCGCTGAGTTGTAGTATGGATTTACTCGGCGATAAGTGGACCTTGGTCATTTTACGCGACATGGTTTTCTTTGGTAAAGAAACCTTCAAGGAATTAGCAGCTTCTGAAGAAGAAATTGCCACCAATATCTTGGCTGCTCGATTGAAGCAATTAGTAACGTATGGTTTGGTGACCAAAACGCGTTCTGAGACCAACAAAAAAGTCTTTTTGTATCGGTTAACAGCCAAGGGAATTGCTTTGTTGCCGGTATTGATTGAATTGGTACTTTGGTCTGCGGATCATTTGCCTGCGGACAATCCCCAGCTACGGGTGAGTGGACTGGATGCTATACGAGCCAATAAAGAAGCGGTTATTGCCAATATTAAGAAAGGCTGGGAGCGTAATCAAATAGCTTAAAAAAGCGGCTACGATCATTTCGTAGCCGCTTTTTTTAGAATACTTGGAATTTAATGTATCGTGGAGCTTCCTGTTTAAGCTGAATGCCGAGTAGGTAAAATCCTTGCTCAAGCATACTGACATCGATTGGCTTGTGTTGGTCGCCTCCTTGTAAGAGGAATTCATCCTGGAGTATAAGTTGACCGTTTAAATTGCGAATACAGTAAGTAACAAGTTGGGTTTGTTTTACATGACTGAGCAAGTTGAGTTCGCCAGATTGAATGGGATTAGGGCATACGCTAAGTAGAGTAGACGGGTCGTTCAATACTATTAATCGTACGGGGCTTTTGCTTGTTGTACCGTCTAAGTCTTGTTGAATGAATCTATAATAGTTTGCTCCTGTCAAAGGTGCATCGTCTATAAACTTATAATTTTGAACGGAATTGGAGTTGATTTGACCGGGTACAAATCCGATTTCCCTCCAGTTTTGACCATCTGATGATCGTTCGATATAAAATCCTTCATTATTTTCTTCAGACCCAGTACTCCAATGTAATTCTACTGTATGGGTTCTCGCGATGGCTTCAAAGGAAATCAAGGTAATGGGGAGCACTCCAGTGCTGTAGAGCATAGTATGACCTGAGGTAGTACCTGCACCATCATTAAAAGGTCCTCCAAACGCCACGGTAGTTCCATCTTTGGAGATAGAGACAGATGCGCCAGATTCATCTCCTGCAAATTCGCCTGCTACCTCTAAAATATTGGTCCAGGTGCCTCCACTTTCCGTGTATACAAAGTTATGTCCGGCATTGGTTCCTGTACTATTATCGAACCATCTACAGCCGATAACCAGTTCTTTGCCATCATTGGATAGACTCACACTCGAACCAATGGCATCTCCTGCAGCAGCTCCATCAATATCAGATCCTACTTGAACCCATGTTGCACCATTTAATTCAAATATGCGGACTTGTCCAGAGTTGGTTCCATTGGTATCATCTTCCTCTGCGCCGATAGCTACTCGGGTGCCATCCCCAGATATAGTAACGGCTTCTGCGGAATTATCTCCTGCTACATCGCCATCTATACTATTCCCTAATTGTATCCAAACGGAGCCATTGTATTCATAGATGCGTGTTTGTCCGGCATTGAATCCATTATTATCTTCTCCGGGAATGCCAATAACTACTCTCGTACCATCGGTAGACATGCCAACCGATTTACCCATTTGATCATTATCACCATCTCCTTCAATATCTGCGCCCAGCTGCACCCAGCTGCCACCCGAATACTCAAAAACGCGGAATAAGCCTACATCATAGGTAGTATTGGGAATATCATCATGAAAAGGCATGCCTACAATCACTCGACTACCATCACCTGAAATGGCTACAGCATAACCAGCTTGATCAGAAGTGCCTACACCTGGAAGATCTCCTCCTTTTTGTACCCAAGCAGAACCGTCGTACTCGTAGACTTGGGCCATACCCTGATTGGAATTCCCTCCATATTCATGTCTAGGGATACCGGTAATAAAGGTGGATCCGTCATCTGAAATATCTACGGCAAAGCCCATATAATCGTAGGAAGTGGGACCGAATTGTCTAGAGCCTATTTGTACCCAAGCACTTCCATTATACTCTAATACGCGGGTAGCTCCAGCTCGAGTAGTGGAATTATTGTTCTCAGATTCTCCGATAACCACTCGATCACCATCTGCATCCAAGGCTACAGCAGAACCTGCTTTAGCACCAGCAGATTGACCATTGATATCTGAACCGAGTTGTGTCTGTGCGGATAAAGTGGATAAACCCAATAATAGGTTGATGAAAATTATTTTCAATCTCATTGTAGTACAGTTTGTGCCAGTAAGGGGCACCGTCTAGTTTTTAATCATCTGAGATTGAACGGACAACTAAAATACAAAATGTGGCAGGGATTTACCATAGTGAAAAAATATATGTTAGGGTGGAAAGGTGTTGTGTAAGGGATCGGAGTGGACATGCTGCTTAGAATACTATTAAAATTTGTTTTTGAATAGATTTACAAAAGAGGGGCAGTCTGGTTAGCAGGCTGCCTTTTTTTCTTATTAGATCATTTTAATGATTCAGCTTTAATTACAGAATTTTTGTTTCTTTGTAGGGATGAACAAAAACAACAAACCTTTATGAAAAAAACAATCTACTTGTTGGCCTTCCTATGGGCCTTTTTTGGGCAATTAAATGCTCAGTTCGATATGGAAGTTAAGTTTGGTGAATTGGGGAAGTTGTCTCCTCCAATTCATACTGTACAACTGGAGTCCGGTCAGTTAATTTATGCGAAATCAGTGGGACCTGCCGCTAGGGTCGTTTTTGATTTGCTGGATGATCAAATGAATATTCTTAAATCCGTTAAATCTGATTTTGTTTTTATATCCAAAAACTGGAAATCGCATAAATATTTGCGTGCTTTAGAGTTTTGGGGTGGAAAGCTTTATGCATTTTATTCGATTACTAAAGATGGAGATTCCTACGAAATATATGCAGAGGAGATAGATCAGGCAACGCTTAATTTGTCGGGTACTCCGATTGCTATTGGTGATTTTGAAAAGAGGGGTCAGATTCCATATAAAGAGAAGATGTATTTTATTAAATCTATGGATGAGCAGCGACTGCTTATCTATGTGAAAGAAAGAAGAGTTAAAAATGAGATAAATACCAGGAACGAGTATTTACAGATGATGGTTCTTGATGAGGCTCTTGAAATGCAATGGCAAAATGGTTTATTAGTATCAAGTTCGGAGGAAGAGAATATTTATAAGGATGTGGTAGTCAATAACGCGGGAGAGACCTTTGTTTTGGAACAGAAGTTTATATTTAAACAAAATGGACATAATATAAAGTATACGGATTACAATTATACCCTATATAAATTTGATAGCAGTGGGCGTAAGCTGCCTTCGAAGAAGCTTAAGCTTGAAGACCGTAATGCAAGTATATTGCATTTGAGTATGGGGCCCAATGAAGACCTTCTGGTAAGTGGTGTTTTTTTTAATCCCGAAGGAGAGAATGGTATTTTATATATGCGTTTTAACTCTTTGGATTTAAGTGTTCAGGAAACTGCATTTAATGTTTTTGATTCTGAATATATATTACAGGGTTATTCTGGATTAGATAATAAATTTTATGATACTTCGATACCAACATCAAAGTTTTTGAAACAAGATATTGACGGAGATTCTTTGCATTTGCCAATTAGTATCCGGGAGGTTATACACCGGCCTAATGGAGGAGTTATTATACTTGGGGAACGCTTTAATAGGAATAATTATGATAATAAATATGATAATAAATCCGTCTATTTTTTTGGAGAAATATATATTCTCCACTTGGATGAAAAGGGCCATATCGATTGGAAAAGAAAGATCATGAAGAGGCAAGAAGTTCCGAAGGCTTATCATTCCCCTGAAAGGGGCTTGTATACCTATGGCTCTTTTACTTATGCAATTCAGGATGATAATATCATTGTATTGTTTAATGATCATGAGCAAAATGTGGAACTGTACAGAGGCTATAGGGATGGTAAAGCGGTTTATTCATATAAGAATTCGAAAAATGCTTTGAATGCAGTACGTATCGATGATACAGGAAATATGGAGCGGGAACAAATCTTCCTTACATCCGATCATGAGGTTGTCATTTGTCCTGCTTGTTCAAAACCACTAAATAAGCAACGAACTGAATTGGTCTTGTTTGGAGATTATAAATACAAGAAGCGTTTAGGTCATTTGATCGTTGAGTAATAAAAAAGGCAGTCTGTTTGAGCAGGCTGCCTTTTTTTAGACAATAAAGCATTTATTTTATCCATCTACGCAGACAGGCTTCGTCCGCCCACCTTAGCTTATTCCCACCAATAGTATCATCCACCAAATCCACACCCCAACAAATTTTATTTTTATAATTTATATGAATTAATTATATTTGACCACCGATTTCAAAACCCCTAAAACAAACATGAAGCAACGTACTCCTACTTGAATACCATTCGTGATGTGCCTGATCAGGCGCAATGATTTAAACTAAACCTTGTGGTTACTATTTGGACTTTGATGTTACTTGGACATGGGGGGTTGGTGTGTATAAGTTAAAGCATGAAAAATATAAAACAATCTATATGAAC
>CAXQNQ010000114.1:0-11039 GCA_964225135.1 Mesoflavibacter profundi | reverse complement strand
TTATTCAATTAGTAGATTACTTAAATACCGTATACCCTGTATTCCAATCAAAAAACTGTGAAAGAAACACCATCATCAAAAAAGCCTACAAGGAAAAAATCACATACGAACAACTTGCCGTTATATTCACATACACCTACAAACTCCTACACAAATACTACAGGATTGAGGCATTCAAAAATAATCAAGAAGCACAAGATGTCTTGCTCTTAGCCTCTATAAAGGATGTGAATAATCAATCCCTTTTTTATGAAGTACTCCTACAACAAGCGAATAAACCACTTGGCTTATACAATAAATACCGATTGGAAAAGGTACAAGAGTCTTTTGAGAATAGCTTAGGAAAAATTACGAGTCAAGAACAGTTTACCCGAAAGCAAAAATATTTAGATCATTTTTATTTTTTGGAAAAAATCTATGAATCCTGCGAAGGATTAACGCTTTCAAGAATAGCTAAAGCAGAATATCCCAATACGCATATTGATGCTCTACTACCCATTATCAGGAAAGAAGCTAAAGAGAATATCGACCTAAAAGTTTATGTATGCTTATATCAAACCATAAACTTCGATATACCTTTTGAGCAAGGATTACAGGAAATCCAAGCCTTGGAGTCAAAGGTTCAAATTATAGCAATCAGTGAGGTATATAATCTCCTTCAAAACTTCTGCATCTTCCAAATCAATCAAGGTGACAATCAATTTCTAAAACATGCCTTCACCATTTATGAAGCACAACTAGATAAGGGCTTACTCTTAGTTGAGAACGTACTCCCAGAGGGTCATTACAAAAATATAATAACCATTGCTTTGAGGGTAAAGGAATTTGATTGGACACTGGATTTCATTTATCGCTACAAAGATCAATTGGCTGACAGTATTAAATTCAATGCCTTTAATTTGAATTTAGCCAATTATCACTTTGCAATTGGGCAATATGAACAAGCCAAAGCATTACTCCTCAAAGTAGATTTAAAAGACATCAGATATGCTCTAGCTGTTAGAGCCTTACAGGTCAGAACCTATTACGAGGTGGGCGAATTTGAAGCCTTAAATGGTATTTCTTCTGCATTTAAACAATACTTAAGTAGAAATAAACAATTAAATGAAAATAGAGTCCAAGGCTTTCTGAATTTATTAAATCTAACCATTGCTTGTGCTAAATACAAACAGGAAAAGACTTATCAAACGAAGGATAAAAATGCAGGAGCACTTCAAAAAATACAATCGAAATTAGAAACCAAGCAAAATATGATTAATAGGACATGGATTGAACAGAAAGTAAAAGAATTAGAAGGCCCATTAATTGCACCCTAACTGTATTTGCGATAAAGGATCTGCATTGGGAAAACAATTCCCAGAAAGTACCTCTTCAGGAACATAGCGATCCAAATTGGGATCATAAAGCGCATAGGTCAAAAAGGCTTCTAATGCATCCAATTCTTCTTCGGATAGTTCCAATGGTTGGAAACGGCCATCTAAGTAAAAAGGATCTACTATTGGATTTTCAGCTATGGCTAAATTTTTATATTCTAAGACTGCTCGAATAGACCTAAAACTAGCCCCATGCCCATAAAAAGGATTATCAGCAAGGTTATATAGCTGTGGTACTTTAAATTTATATAGGTCATTGTCTTCGCCTGTAAAGGATGCTCTACCTTTAACAGAATTATTAACCGCTGGTAAATGAAAGACCTCTTCTTCATCAAAATCATTAAAGCCTAAAGCGGAGAACTCCATATTAGCCAAACTTGGCCCGTTATGACAAGAAACACAGCCGGCTTTGCCAAAAAACAATAAAGCGCCTTCTTTTTCTTCCATTGACATCGCTGAGAACTGTCCTTTCAACCAACGTTGAAAGGGTGCCTCAGATGCTACAATTGTACGCTCAAACGCTGCCATGGCCAATCCTGCAATTGTATCATTATAACGCTCTGTTTCATCAATCTCCGGAAAAGCTAAATCAAATAATGTTTTATAACCTAGTTCTGTGACTAATTCTTCATCAAACTTTAATCGGTGTACCTCAATTGCAGCAATAGCTTGAGACTCCATACCTTGAAATCCTAAGAAATTTACTTCCACCGGCGTATCTACAAACCAGCGATCTTGAGTATTCGCATTAAGTCCAGTAGAACCAAATTGTCCATTCCAAAGCATCACCTCATGGTATACACTATTGAGGACAGTTGGTGAGCGAACAGGTTGAACATCCAATACAATAGGATCAAGTAATTCATCGGGTAAGCGTGCCTCTCCCCGTTCACCAAAGCCAATTCCACCCTCTCCTAAACCTTGAATATTTCCAGAAGAAAAACCAGCCTTCACATGGTGACAAGTTGCACAGGAATAGGTGCCAGCCGTATTCTGGAATAAATTTTCTTGAGCAAAAGCAGTTTCGTGAAACAACAATTTTCCCAAAGCGATTTTTTGTTCATTCAATAGATTGTTGGGGTCTTGAGGCAAAAATTGATAGTTTTCTGGGAAGATATAGCCAGCAACACTTGAGTTAGTACTCGTTTGAGCCAATAAAGACTTAAGTTCCTGATCAATACTAATTTGCATGGAATCATCAGGTCGACACGCTGCAAAAACCCAGGTAATCAACAAATAAAGGAAAATATGCCTTACTGATAATTTCATTTAGTAACTTATGCTAGTTTAAATACTTTATAAAAACCCTCATTTAGTTCTTTATATAAGATACATAAAAAAAGCAATCTTTAAATAATCTTAGACCTAATACGCGTTACCAATTAGAGTAATTTAATAGTCTGTTTGCCTATTTTATTTTTTTGAAAAACACTCAATTATGAAAAAAATTCTCTTTCTAGTAAGTCTTTCTATCATTATTCCTGGGCTACTTTTAGCACAAAAAGAAGGAAAAGAAAGTACCGATTCCACTAAGACTGAAGCACCTAAATTTAAATCTATTGATGATTTCTTTAAAGATGAAGTAGAGCACCAACCTGGACTTTTTGGCTTATACAAAAATGATGGAAAATTATTCTTCGAGATTCATGACGATCTTTTGAAAGATGAAATATTGGTAGTTTCTAGAATTAAAGGGCATGTAAAGGGACTAAACTTTGGTGGAGCTGGAATGAGAAGTCGTCCACAACAAGTAATCAGATGGCAAAAACATGGGGACAAACTTTTATTACGCTCTGTTTCTTACAATGCTGTTGCAGACGAAGAAGATCCTATTTATCAGAGTGTCATTCAAAATAACTTTGAGCCCATTATCATGACATTTCCAATCAAAGCTGTCGGTAAAGATAGTACCTCCTATTTGATCAATGTAAGTTCATTATTTACAAAAGATATCGATATGATTGGTGCACTTAGTGCCAATGATAAAAAGCGATTTGGAATTAATCGATTAGATTCGGATAGATCTATGGTTACTACAACCAAATCATTCCCTACAAACACAGAGGTCTCTCATATACTAACCTATACTGGATCTAAACTGCCGGACAATCAAATTACTGGTACACTTTCTGTAGAGATGAATCAATCTTTCATACAATTACCAGAAGAACCTATGATGCCTAGATTGTATGATGAACGTGTGTCCTATTTTAGCCTCAGACAAACGGACTACAGTATGGATGTTCATACAGCAGGTCAAAAAAGATTCATAACCAAATGGCGATTAGAACCTAAAGACTGGGAGGCCTACAATAGAGGTGAATTGGTTGAGCCAGTTAAACCAATCGTATATTACATTGATCCAGCTACACCGACTCAATGGATAAAATATATTAAGGAAGGTGTTGATGTATGGCAAGATGCATTTGAATATGCTGGTTTTAAGAATGCTATTTATGCTAAAGAAGCACCATCAAAGGAAGAAGATCCAGATTGGTCACCAGAGGATGTTAGATATTCCGTAATCCGCTATGTTGCCACGGATATACAAAACGCAATGGGACCTCATGTACACGATCCTAGGACAGGCGAAATATTAGAATCAGATATCATATGGTATCACAATGTGATGAAGCTTTTACGTAACTGGTATTTGATTCAAACTGCTGCAGTAAATCCAGCTGCTCAAAATGCAAAATTCACAGATGAGGTCATGGGTGAATTAATCAAGTTTGTAGCAGCGCATGAAGTTGGTCATACCTTAGGCTTACCTCATAATATGGGCTCTAGTTCTGCCTATCCTGTGGATTCTCTTCGATCACCAACTTTTACCGCAACCCATGGAACAGCACCATCCATAATGGATTATGCTAGATTCAACTACGTAGCTCAACCAGAGGATAATGTATCCAATTTTTATCCTTCTATCGGAGAATATGATAATTGGTCTATAGAGTTTGGTTATCGCTTGATTCCTGGAGCAGATTCTCCAGAAGCAGAACGAGCAACCATCAATGAATGGATTAAAGCAAAGGCAGACGACCCAGCATATCGATTTGGTTTCCAAAATAGAGTGGATCCAAGTGCTCAGACAGAAGACCTTGGAGATGATGCGGTGTATGCATCTCAATTAGGTATAAAGAACTTGCAACGGATAGTTCCTAAAATCACCACATTTGCGTATAAAGAAGCAGAGAACAATGCGGAAGTACAGGAATTGTATACTCAAGTAGTCAATCAGCTTAATCGCTACTGTGGACACGTAGCTACGAATGTTGGAGGAGTATATCAATACAACAAAACCATGGATCAGGATGGAGCTATTTTTGTGGCAGTACCTAAAGCAAGACAACAAAAGGCTGTGCAGTTTTTTATTGATGAAATTTTCAACACACCTAGTTGGCTATTGAACCAAGAAATGATGGACTTACTAGGTACAGATCAAGTTTATTCTAGAGTTCAGAGTATGCAAGAAAGAACATTAGGCCGTTTACTTTCATATAGAACCTTGAATAGAATGGTGGATTACCAAGCAGAATCTGGATATTCAGTAGATCAGCTGTTTGATGAACTGACAGCAGGACTTTTTGCCAATACTTCATTGGATCAGTTAAAGCGAAAACTCCAAGTGGATTATGCCAAGGGGTTAATGGCTATGTTGGAAGCAGACTCCAAAGCTAATGCAGATGTCCAAGCTGTTGCAGCTAATCAACTTAATGATTTAGAAGAACTTGTAAAAAAGCAAAAAAAGAAAGCGAGTTCAGCTGTAAATAAAGCTCATTTTGAACGTCTAGAAAAAATGCTAGGCGAAAATTAAATTTTAAAAAAAGAGTGTGATACTTAAGATCACACTCTTTTTTTTACATAAATTACAGCCATAAGAAAACCATTCAATTTAAACATTATGGCTGTTGAGTTGAAGCTCGAAAACCAACCGAATGAAGCGGTTCGAGCTCTATTGAATGAGACCACACTCGGTACACCCGGAGGTATACAATACAAACATTTGAACGTCGATGAAAAACTCGACGGGCTTAGGGACACCCGCTTTCTAAGCTTAAGACTTCGGAATAGGACGCTAGGTACCTTATCATTAACTCGTAGGATATTTGAACATGATGGGCTTCATCCACTAGCTTCAGACTACATCCGATACCTTTCCATTAAAAGTTTGATGCGAAATGAAACAAGTCATCGAACCAAAAAGAAAACTCAGGCCAAAAAGAATAACAATACTCAAAGACTTGTATCGGAATTCTTTAATAATTACGCCACCCTAAAAGGACTAGATATTCCTGCTTCTTCGGATTATATCATGTATGCATTTGTAGATGCTCACAATGAACGTTCAGCAAATTTGGTGGAAAAGAATGGCTTCAAACCTTATCGAAAATTTAAGACTTCGGCCTACAACAACTTTTTTCCAAAAAAACAGCCCGAGGTAAAACCGCTAGATCTCCAAAAACACGGGCCAACGGTAAAATCATTTTTGTACCAAGAATATGCTGACCACAGTCTGTATCATCCAGCATTAATTGAATTAGATCAAGATTACTGGATATTAGAACAGGACGGCACTATCATAGCGGGAGTTAAAGTGCGTCCAGCAACTTGGAAAATTGTAAATCTTCCTGGCGTATTTGGAAGTTTTTTACTGAAGCTTTTACCTAATATGCCTCTATTGAAGAAACACTTCAATCCAACATCATTTAAGTTCCTCGCACTGGAAGGCATTCTATTGAAGGATGGTTATGAAAGTGCTTTACCTAGGCTCCTGGAAGGCATTTGCTATGAATATCAGCAATCGATAGCTATGTTTTGGTTTGATACAGGGAGTAAGCTGTTTAATCGCATCCAAAAAATTCCTAACATGGGATTTTTAAGAAAAGTATTGAAGTTCAAACCAGCTAGTTTATATATCAAATCAGATGGTTTGAGTGAGCAAACGGAAAATTTCTTAAAAGAAACACCTACTTATATTTCCGCTAGTGACGTGATTTAATACTATTGAGCGGACATATCAATATCACCTAGTTTCACACCAATAAAATCTAAATCTAATTCATCCGTAAATAGATTAGGAATTTCTATTAATTCTACTGGACTCCAAGGTTGATTTGGATTAGGGAAAACATAAGTCGCATCAATAAATCTCCATTGCAATTCACTGGAGAATCCGTCTGAAATTTGAAGTATCAATTGCTGCATTTCTACTATATCCATAGTGGTAACAGAGTGACTATTATTAACATCGGCAGCAAGTAAGGCATAAGGTGTATTCAGTGGATTTATCCCTAAAATATGTTGAACAACTAAAACGATATCATAACTGGTAACCCCATTCGCGGCATAATCCGGTCTAAAACCATATAAAGTATAGGGCACATAACTTGGATAAAAACCATTGTAAAAACCCGCTGCATTGGTTAGTTCTACGGCAAAAGGATCATTGATATGAACTTCTACCGCATCAATGCCCTCGCCATTAGGTTTAAACGCTTGTCCAGCTAATTCAAATACCGTATTTAAACAATAATCATTGGGGTCTAAAAGGGTAACTTCAATAGGAACTTGAACGGTATTTCCTCCTTCATCGCCCAACCAAAGGCTATAGGTACCTTGGCCAAGATTACTACAATCAAAGGTCATAGATTGCTCCAATCCATTATCGGAAAAGGCAATCCAATAATTAGTACAATTGTCATAAGAACCTAAGTCAAAGAAGCTAGCTTGAACAGTAATCGATCCAGAATAAGGTAATTCTAAATTGATATTATCTAGTATCACAGGGTTAGGAGGCGCGCTATCCTGAATAGTAACCGTGATACTTTCGCTTGAAGTATTTCCACAAGCATCCTCCGCAAAATAGGTGATAGAATAAACTCCTGGACCTACAAAACCAGTAGGTAAGTCTGTTTCATATGTCCAACTAACATCTGGTGAACAATCTAATAATTCAGGAGTCGGTACAGAATAATTCACACTACATCCTAGACCGGTGATAATAATCACTTCTGAATCCACCTCAATTATCGGAGCTATCTCATCTAAAACTGTCAAAATCTGAGTATCCAATAACATAGGCTCGTCTGGATAAGTACACCAATTTAAAGCAGTCCAAATTCGATGGATTTCATAACATCCATCACTTGAACTACCTATCTCATCTATAAAATCTACCTCAATTAATTCAAAACCAACGTCAATCAACTCAAGATCTGGTGGATTCACCAAAATAGAATCTCCGCATTCAACTATTTCATCCTCAGGAAAAACTATATCCCATTGTGATTCATGAATAACCTCAATAAATTGAGTGTCCTGAATACTTGGTTCTCCCCATTCATCATATATGGTCCAAACTCTATATAAATATCCCGCACTACAAGCATCAAGTTCATACCAATACTCCGTTTGAACCGTTGGTAAACAATTATCACCTAGCGTAATTATCCCAAACCAGTCATTGAGTAAGGAATCCGCATTATTATCGAGCTCAGGCTCAATTTCTGAAACAAAGACTGTATTACTAATCTGTGTATCAATAGGAATGCTAAGGCTAGTCTCAAAAGTGTCGATTACTTGTACTTGACTAAAACAAACGGCAGCGTTATCATTTACATCATATACTATTAACTGAACTGGAATAATACCAACATTTGTACAATCCAATACATATAAGTCTGGGATTGTATATAATGCTCCAATTCCACAGGCATCTGTTGATTGATTGTCCAGTAAGTATGGATTAAATACACCTTGGCCATTTTCATCTAGATACACTTGGACATCTTGACAATTGACATTTGGAGGAGTAACATCCTGCACATGTACTATTGTTTCACAGGTAGTTGTATTACCACTATAATCTGTAAGTAATAGGTCAACTTCAAGACTACCAACATCTGTACAATCTAGTTCATTAAAAGATTCATCAATAGTCATTGATTCAAGACCACAATTATCAAAGGAACCATAATCAATATCATCTGGAGCTAAATTACCAACTCCATATTCATCTAAGTACAGATCAATATCCTTGCAAATACCTATAGGTTGTATCTCATCCTTAACGTGAATAAGGGCTTGACAAGAAGCTATATTACCACTAAGGTCTTCTACCCAAAGCTCCACAGACTGATAGCCTAAATCATCACATGTAAACATCTCATAAGGTTCCACCCATAGGCTAGATATGGCACAATTATCAAACGATCCTGCATCGACTTCCTCGGGTTGAAAAATAGCTTCACCAAAAAAGTCTAAACTTAAGGTTAAGTCCTGACAAATTGGATTTGGCATTACTGTATCAGTCAGAAATAAGGTTAATCCATCTTCATCAAAGCAGCTATTATTATTTCCATTTAATAAAAGTTCCACAGATCCATTTGCTATATCCAATTCACCCGGATAATAAATAGCCTCTAAATTAGTTACATCAGAAAACGACCCATCACCGGAGGTAGACCAAAAAAAATTGGGTCCTTGCTCTGAAGAGGAACCACTTAATTGAAAGAAGGCATTAGGACAATCTTCTTGGTCAGCTCCTGCCTCTAAGTAATCCGGATTTTCTAAATTTATAGTAGCAGAATACACAGGTGGGCAACCATTAAAAGCAGATAAGACATAATAACTTCCACTTATAGTAGCCTCATAACTGATCATATTTGCCCCAGGGATAACACTAGCATTTCTGAACCATTGATAAAAATCAAATCCATCACTTGCCGTCAAAATAGAAGGAATACAATTAATAGGTTCAATAGTTGCGGTAATCTCTGGCACCCGATCTAATCCAGAAAAATATCCCCCCCATCCAGCGAAATTACTATATCCAAAAACGCCTGCATATAAATCATTATCCGAAAACACCCTAACATTATCTTGCAGTCCAAATATTCGCCAACACATATAAGGAGCACCACCACTTGGAGTTGCAAATAAAGGTCCAACTAAGCTTATTCCAGCAGGCACAGTACCAATGGGACCAGATGCAGATAATCCAAAACTACCTTGATCCCCATCAATAGAAATTTCAGCAGATACTTGAGTAATCACATTGATAGAACCAATGAATGATTTTGATCCAATTTTATGAATATCTGGAATTTCGTTGATTTCATTTGAAGCAGCACAACTCAAAGGCGGTATAAAACAAAAACCTTGAGTACAACATCCAGCATCAGCCATTATGGCTTGATACACATAGATGGGTTTATTTGCACTTAATGCCATCACCCCTTGTGAATCATAATACCAATTGGGATTTGAATTGATATCAGTGATATAATAATTACCTGGCTGACCTAGAAAAATAGGTTGATTATAATTATTAAAAAATACACTTGTATTCGGTTCTGTAGCAACTATAATTACTTTTTCATTGGGGTTAGTTCCATTTCCTCGGACAACGACATATTCCTCACCAACAAGATTTAATGGTGCAATTTGATCCATCCCATAATCTCTACCATTTGAAGTGTTTACCATATTCCCGTTGGCACTTCCTAAATTAACCACGATATCTTCCGTAGAAGAAAGTAAACTACCTATAAAAGCTTTAGCGTCGGCATCTGGATTTGCACTGTTATATGGCGTTGCCGCAAATATTAAACTTTCGTATTGTTGCAAAACTACCGTATGTTCTGTTTGCCCTGTTCCCAATCCGAGTAAATTAACTTCATCATCTAATCCACTAATCGTTACAGCATTATTGTTAGCAAGGGACATCACACTAACAAAATTCAATCGATCAGGGAAGGAATATCCATTATCCAAATGTGCTGTATAAAAAGTCCTACCTATAGCAGCATTACCTTTTGAAATAAGCATCTCTGCTTGAGCACCATTTGTTGAATTCACTCTTAGATTGGCATAGATTAAATCTTCCGCTTCTATTCGAATACCTTTATTACTAATCGGTTGACCAAAACTTCCTGCATTTCCAGCATTGGCTGCCACAAATACAGGGCTATTAAATCCGCCACTTTGAAAATCCACTACAACTGGAGAACCATTTTTAACCTGGTAATTTTCAAATAAGCCATTTGGAAGGTATATAGTTACATTTACCCATTCTTCTACTGGTGTAGAAATATAAATAAGAGGCATATCAGGATTAGCTGAACCTATATTATCAAAGTTAGCTGCAGCCATTGGAGGGAAAAAGTGTTTTTTCGAAAGTTGCGCGTTAACTCCTAGATTCAGGGCCAAAAAAACAAACAAAAGTATGTTTCTAGCCATTGCGTAGTTATTTAATCCTAAAAAATATTCAAATAATCACATAAAACAAAGAAGCGAGTTAGTTAATTAACCAACTCGCTTCCTCTTAATTATACAATGATTCTATTTATTTAATCAATATCATCTTCTTAGTAGCAGTAAAGTCACCTGACTCTAAGCTGTAGTATAATACACCTACTGCTTTCAAGTCTTTGATGATTACCTCATTATACCCTGCTGCAAAGTCTCCTGTAATCGACTTCACTGTCTGGCCATCGATGGTCATAATCGTTAGGCTTGCTGGTCCTGCTTTCGCTAGATCAAAGCCTATCGTTGTCTGTCCATTGAATGGATTCGGTACATTTTGGTATAGTACATAATCTGCATTCGCTTGACCACTGAAGGTTAGTTCTACGCCTTCTATACCCTGAGTCGTATACGCCT